>JAGQVA010001325.1 GCA_020438265.1 Bacteroidota bacterium | reverse complement strand
TATGAAGATTTCTTTGAGAAAGCGGAGGATAGCTGCGTTTCCCTGTTTAGTGATGGCTTCGTCGGGGAAAGTGAGAGGATTTTCGTCGATGTATAATCTTTCGAGGTTGGCCATGCCGGGGAGGAGGCGGAATTCGGTGAGTTGGTTTTCACTGAGGCTGAGACCTCGGATGTCCTGGTTGGGGAAGTCGGGGAGTTGGGTGATTTGTTGCCATTTTTCGTCGGAGAGACCCGTTTTGGCGAGGTTGAGGCCGATGAGGGTGGTGCCATGGAGGGCGTATTTGGGGGTATTTTCTTTGTAGGGCATAAGGCCGCCGAGAGGGTCGTTGTTGCGGTCTGGGGCGGGATGGAGGGGGTGATCAAGGATTTTTTCAATTTGGGTGATGATGGGGGGTATGTTGGGGTGGCTCATGCTGGGATATTATTGGAAGTTGGTTTTGATATGCAAAATATTATTTTTTTGTGATGTCGTGGTTGGTTGTGGGAGGAAAAGATGGTTTTTTGTACGTTTTGTGCGAAGCACAATTGGAATCGCAATTCGTGTCATCCCGGAAAATCACGCAAGGCCTTACCGAGGCCAAGCGTGATTTATCCGGGATCTAAATCAGACTCCAATGATTGAAAATCATAAAGCCAGTTTTTAGATCCCGGATAATTTTTTCTTGCTGCGCTCGAAAAAATTTCCGGGATGACAAAAGGCCGCTGTAAGTGCTTCGCACTTGGGATGAAATTGTAAATTGCTTTTATACATCTTAATTTTTTACACTAAAAATCACTCCCAGCTTTCAGCAGCGATAAAATCGAACTGAAACTCAATTTGGGAGGGACAAGGCAAGGCGAAAGCCAACATGATCATCCCTGAGTCCTGTCAGATCGCTGAGGCGATAAGAAACTCGGCAAAAGCGAGCATCAGAAATCCAGCTACCTCCACGAATTACATGCCCAGAATCAACATTTTGCCCAATCCAAGCAGAACCATCGGAAGGAGCTCCTATATAGTTACTATGCCAATGATCTTCTACCCATTCCCATATATTTCCACTCATACCATGAATTCCTAATTCATTGGAAATCTTTCCACCTACTACCTGAGTTTCTCCCTTAATATTTTCTTCATACCAACCCACTTCCTTTAATCGATCACTTCCGCTATATTTATATCCTTCAGAATATATACCTCCACGGGCTGCGAACTCCCATTCAGATTCAGTAGGTAATCGATAAGATTTACGCGTTAGGCTATTTAAGCTTTGAATAAATTTATTTAAAGCATACCATGTAATTTTTTCCACGGGAAGTCCCTTCACCTTAAAAATTGGAGAATGAGTTTGCATAACCCTTTCCCATAATACGTAAGTAACGGGATATTTACCTATGAAAAAAGATGGGACGCTAACTTCATGAACAGGTTTTTCCCAAGTCTTCGCATCCTCTCCCCCATTCCCCATCAAAAAACTCCCTCCCTCCACCAAAATCATCTCATGGTGCGGCAAACTCTTCTCAAATTCTGTAAAAAAATCGGGATCAACCTCAGGCATGGGAAATCGTCTGTTTTGGTAAAAATATGGAATTTCGTGGGTTTATGAAATAGTTTTCCGATGAATCGCTCTTGTTATTTGAACCCTAAAAAGGCTAAGGTTAATCCCCAATAATCAT
>JAGQVA010001324.1 GCA_020438265.1 Bacteroidota bacterium | reverse complement strand
GCTTATATGTTGAAGGGGTATCTGAGAAAGGGAATGATTATGATACTCCCTGGAGAATGATGTCGAGAATTAATACAAACATGAGTTGGAGGTTACAGGTCGAAATAGATGAAATACCTGATGCTATAGACCCTGCATATGCCCATTTGTTCTGTGATAGAGTAGAACAGGTCTACAAGTTTCGCATTCAGATGAGCGAACGATTACTGGGTTCTAAAAGGCAACCTATCCCAGTCATTATTCATGGCCCTAATGAAGAGTTACCACATAGCATGGTTGAACGCTTAAAGTTGGAATATCAAAGCGTGCTCATAAATCCTGAAAAAACGGTATTTCCTGACCGTTTCCATTCAGGAGAAATCGAGATTCGCAAAGAGTTTTTCCTGAATGGAGGTGCACGTTTTTATCAGCGCATAGAAGACCAGTTCAGAAAAGCTTTTGATCTTGAAAAGTTTGCTCCTGAAGAACTGATTAGGAGGCATAGAAATAATAAATCAATTTTTATAACACACTCCATCTTTGGAACTTTAAGCAAAGGAGAAATAGATATTTTTACCAATTATATCAATCGATTCTGGAGTATTCATTTAAGTAAACAAGATCCTGATATCATCCTGTTTCTGGTGTTTACCGACTTAAAGGAAGATACAGGGGGTATTTTGAATATTTTTAGAAGTGATCCTTTTCAAAAAATGATCGATAATCTGAATATCAATCAGGGAATTACCCTCTCCAGACTTTCTCCAGTCTCCAGAGAAGATGTTGCAGTGTGGCAAAGAGAAAACTTACAAGAACGCACTGACCTGGTCAATAAAATTTTTGGCAATAAAAAGGAATTACCCATGAATGTAATACAGCCCCTTTTACGAAAAGCAATTGAGGACAAGGGAAATCGGAAGGGGAAAATGAAATAATCCCTTTACCGCAACTTCTCATTATTCCGATGCCGATCCTTATCCCTATTGGTCTTCTTCTCCAAATTCTTCCGCAATGCCTCCTCCAAATCAATTCCCGTCTGATTAGCCAGACAAATCAAGACAAACAGCACATCAGCCATTTCATCCCCCAAATCCACTTCCTCATCTGATTTTTTGAAAGACTGGTCTCCATACTTTCTCGACATAATCCGGGCAACTTCTCCGACTTCTTCGGTGAGAATCGCCAGATTGGTCAATTCGGAGAAATAGCGAATG
This sequence comes from Bacteroidota bacterium, assembly GCA_020438265.1. Taxonomy (GTDB): domain Bacteria; phylum Bacteroidota; class Bacteroidia; order J057; family J057; genus JAGQVA01. Next base: position 462 of record JAGQVA010001324.1, on the reverse strand, counting down.
CCGTAGCTATTGATCCAGTCGTCAACGATTTTTTGTGCTTCTTTTATAGTCATTTTTTATAGAATGCTTTAATTTTACCACATAGTTACATAGAATTTTTAGTCATTCACATAGTAAAAGTAGAGAAACATAGATGGGAATTTCCCCTGATCTATGCTTCCTCCCTTATGAAACTATGTGATGACTATATAAGCTATTGTTGCTATGTGGTGAAAAAATGACCCTTACCCCAATAACTGTCAAAAAACATTTTTTAATTAAAAACTCCCGCCCACAGCCACATACCGATCTACCATCTGTGCAATCCATTCAAACTGGATATAAAGAAATAAAAGAAAAGCGATGTAAACAAAAGGCCGCGAACTGACCGGCAGGTCTTTAAAAGAAAAAGGCGCAGGATCTGACTTACTGATAGCAGCGAAAGCAAAAAGCGCCAGCAATGGAGTAATTGGCAAATGATAG
>JAGQVA010001323.1 GCA_020438265.1 Bacteroidota bacterium | reverse complement strand
TACCTGGAATATTGATGATACCTATTTCCCTACTCTGGGCATGAAAATCGTCAGTGGGCGCAATTTTGATCGCAGTTTCGGGCAGGACAGCATGGGAGTGATTCTGAATCAAACAGCTGCCAAAGCTTTTGGTTATCAGGATGCGATAGGCAAAAAAATCAAATTCGTCGATTCCGATGAAAAATTCCCGGTTATTGGCGTGGTGGAAGATTTTTTCTTTGAGTCTTTCAAAGAAGCGCTTAAACCCATGATTTTCTTTCATTCGAAGAATAACTCAACCACAGCGATACGATATCGCTCTGAGAATCCTCGCGAACTGTTACAGAGAGTTGAACAAATCTGGGAAAAACACGCCGGAGGCCATCCTTTTGAGTATTCCTTTATGGATCAGGAATTTGACAACCGTTTTAAAGAGGATCAAAAGTTGGGCTCCATTTTGACCTTTTTCTCTGCGTTGGCGATATTCATTGCCTGTCTGGGACTGTTTGCCCTGGCATCTTTCACCGCAGAACAGCGGAAAAAAGAAATCAGCATTCGCAAGGTTTTGGGCGCGAGTGTGAGCAGTATTATTCAACTCTTATTCTCCAACTTCTTCAAACTGCTGCTGATTTCTACTGCGATTGCTGTTCCGGTCGGATACTATCTCATGAGCAACTGGTTAGATGGATTTGCCTATCGGACTGAGGTTGGGGTTGGGGTAATTGTGGTTTCCTGTCTGGCTGTTTTTGCGATAGCGTGGGTGACGGTGGGTAGTCAGACTTTTCGGGCGGCGAGGGCGAATCCGGCGGATAATCTTCATCGGGAGTAGAAGGTATTTTTATTCTCTGCTGTACACTTTTGGAAAATCTCCCACGGATAACACAGATTTCACAGATAAATCTCATTGCTCGGCGTTTAGATCCGTGAAATCTGTGTTATCTGTGGGAGATATTAAGTGTATCTAAAAAACAGTATGAGTATTTCAAAAAAATAAATGCGGACAAAGTTATGCCCGCATTTATTTTTATTTTTCTCGCCTATCTCGGCGAAACCATCAATCGCATCGTCCGCTGCCCTTCATCGCCAACCACTTTTACAAGATAAATAGCCGGAGGCAAATCGCTTACATCCCACGACAACTGCGTTGTACCAGCTTTCAGTGTCCTTGCCGAAATCATTTTTCCTTCAATCGTAGAAAGAGAAACTTCCAGATCCTGCGGATATATCTCACTCAAAGTCAGTGAAACTCTGTCCGCTGCGGGGTTTGGAATCAGGGAAAGTTCCAGTCCCGGAACCAGAGTTTCCAGCCCCGTTGAAGGCAGAATATTAATGGTATCTACCAGCGTACAATTTCCATTAATGGTCAGACTTACCACAAATAAGCCTACTCCAGGATAAATATTGCTGGGGTTTTGCTGAGTCGAAGTATTTCCGTCTCCAAAATCCCAAAGCCAGCTGCTTGCTCCTGCTGAGAGATCGGTAAAGGTTACTTCTTTGATCAGGCTGTCCTGAACATAGGAGAAATCAGGATTCGTTACCGTTACTGCTACCGGAGTTTTATCTGTATTACACTCGGCAGTTTTTACTTCCCAGTCATACAGATAATAATAAAATCCTGTGGGATTAGTAGTTGCTGAAGAACTATTCATACTTAGCACTCCGGGAATCACATAAGGG
>JAGQVA010001322.1 GCA_020438265.1 Bacteroidota bacterium | reverse complement strand
TCTACTATATACTAGTTGAAAGATATAACACAGAGATTCACAGAGAAAACACAGAGGTTCGCAGAGATATTCTACGTCTTACTATTATTGTCGTCGGTAAATTGATCTTAGAGAGGATTGGGTATATAAAAAAGTAGCTAATTTCATAAATCATTCATAATCAAGAAATTACCTGGTCGTCGATACCCTGCTTCAATCATGCTATTGAAGGTCGATGACAAAAATGCCAGAAAACAGCCTTTGGTTCTTTGACATCTGGCTGATTATTAGTTAATTAGAATTGCCGGATAAACGGCGCTTAATTGGACCATTTTGGGATTGAAACTGCTCAGGACGGCTACCACTTCATTATCTGCTGACAGGATACGCTTAATTGGACCATTTTGGGATTGAAACTTCTTTTTATTGAATCCCATGATATTTATTATTAACGCTTAATTGGACCATTTTGGGATTGAAACGTAAAACTATCTACTGATGTCAGTGTCCTCCCAAATAACGCTTAATTGGACCATTTTGGGATTGAAACAGGGGAAACCCTATATCGACACCTGGGACAAAGGAGCGCTTAATTGGACCATTTTGGGATTGAAACACACAATCAGAATCTATCAAACAAAGCTGGTTTAACAGATTACCTGGATTTTTGTGACAAAAAATTATCCTCAATAAATCTTCATCTCATCTCGACTTTTGTGTATCTTTGGATAGGCCATGAAGATTTTAAATCTTGACATATTAGTAAGTGGATTGCCTGGAATATCAGCAACCAGAGGAGCCTTTTACAGGGAGGCGACTATTGTCGGGCTAAAGAAACAAGGATTTGATTCTGGTGTTGTTTTACAGGTTGAAGGAGAATTTCAAGAATTATGTCAATTAATTTGGACAGAAGATGTAAGTAAAACAGTTGTTAATAGTTGGAGAGATGAAGTTCAAATCGCGAATTTCGGAGCTGTTGGCACCAAAGTCAAAAATTGTAAAGAAATGAATATTGTTAAAGCAACTCACCAATTAGCGATGGATATGAATGCCCTGGCAGAACTATCCAGGGCGAAAGGATTTCATAATGATGCTAAAGATTTTTATTTAAAGGCATTTGAACTGGAAAAAAAAGCTGCTTTGATGACTGCCACAAAAGATGAAGACCCAATTCCTCATTTCATTTTACTAAGAAGTGCAGCCGGATTAGCTCTGAAAGCTGGTCAATTCAAAGAAAGTGAAAAACTGGTGGAAATTTGTCTCTCTGAAAATCCGCCTCTTTTTATCAGAAATGATTTGCAGGAAATTCTGGATGCATTGCATGAGGAATCTGTCGAATCAAGTGTTGCTGATTTTGAGATAAAAGGATTACTGATGAAAGTCAACGCAGAAGAAAATGAAATCACCATTAAAGATGATGATCAGGAACAAAATTATGCTGTCTTGGTCCCTCAAAGTCTGCTAAAAGAGATTATCACTAATTACTGGTTTCAAAAAGTACTTATCCAGGTGCGACAAACCCAATATGGTGTGATGGTACTTGAAAATATTAGTGCTGCCGCTTAATTGGACCATTTTGGGATCGAAACACAAGAGAATGACACCCAAACGGAGACTCTCATAATCTGGGAATGTTTTGTTTTTATGAACCACAAAGTCCTATGGTGGCGGAGCCACA
>JAGQVA010001321.1 GCA_020438265.1 Bacteroidota bacterium | reverse complement strand
GTCCGTCTTCATACAGGCTATAGGATTCACCTGTTTCCTGTTTTATCTGGGCTAAAATGGTTTCAGCTTCTTTGGAAACCTTGGTTCTGAAATAAGGAGCTGGTCCGTCGTGTTGGGATAAAAAGTGATAGTTTGTTTCCAGAGGAATGGAAGCAATGGAATCATATATATTTTTGGAAATAAAATCATATCTGTACAGCTGATGCAAAACTACATTTCTGCGTTTTTGAGACAGATCTGGATTTCTGACAGGATGGTAAAGGGTATTGGCTTTTAGCATCCCGACCAGTGTTGCAGCTTCTTCCATGGTCAAATCGGCAGGAGTTTTTGAGAAAAAACGCTGAGAAGCATTTTCAATACCATAGATTTCCTCTCCAAAAGGAACGGTATTAATGTACATAGTCAGAATCTCGTCTTTACTATATACATCTTCCAACCTGCCTGCAATAATCATTTCTCTGATTTTACAAATCGGGAGCGTATAAAAACCATAAGACTTTCTTGGATAAAGATTTTTGACCAATTGCTGAGTAATGGTAGAGCCACCTCCACTACTCTGTTGCTGAAATACAAGGGTTTTTACAAATACTCGGGAAAGACTCCTAAGATCGATTCCGCTATGCTCATAAAACCGCACATCTTCTGTTGCGATCAAAGCATCTAACAGATAAGGAGGTAATTCTGCATAAGTTACTTTGGTGCGGTTAGTTGTAAAATACTTACCCAAATAAGCGCCATCAGCCGCATAAACTTCAGAAGCAACCTGTTGTGAAAGATGTCGAAGGTTTTTCTTACCGGGCAATTTGCCAAATATCCCAATCCATACTGAAAACCAGAGCATATAACATAACCAGATTGAAGCTACCCCTGCAGAAAATGAAATAAGCCCTCCCATAAATAATTTGGGGCGGGATTCCTTTAAAAGAGCCAGTTTTTGAATCAGGCTCTGTAATACTTCATTACTTTTCAAAAGGATTTTTTTCGCTCCTTCAGCGCAAAAAGTGATAACTGTGTTTGATTTGGAGAATTTCATTGGCAAGCTTCCAGGTGTTAGTTAGGGTTAGTAATAAGTGAGGAGAAAAAAGAGGTGGAATCAAAGTCTTAAAAGTTAACACGGAGGAACCGAGACACTGAGGGAACCCATTGGCTATCAATTTCTCTGTGCCTCCGTGTTTTACTAAAAGAACCTTTTGAGATATAACACTTCCCGGGAGGAAGTAAGTACTTTACGAATTATCCTGATTGAGAGTCTCCTTAACGTCTTTTTTGGCGTTTTCTACTTTCGTCTGGATCTTTTCTTTCAAATTATCCAACTTGTCTGAAATTTCATCAGCTTTGTTTCTGGTTTTATCAGAGAAGTCATCATAATTGTCTTCCAGTTTGCGCTTTTGGCGTTCGATGCTTTCTTCGATTTCTTCAACGGTGGTTTCCGTTTCATCTCCGACATTCTCACCAAAGACTTCGATTCGGCGCTCAGTGGCATCAACAAATTCCTGAAGTTCTTCAATGACCTGTTCGTTTGCGGCTTCTCTTTCCTCCTGTTCAGTAGCACAAGAAACTAACATAAACATGGCAATAAGAGAAGCGAAAAAGATTGATATAATTTGTTTGGTGTTCATAATGTTTTTGATTTTGATGTTTGAAATAAATAAAGGAAAA
>JAGQVA010001320.1 GCA_020438265.1 Bacteroidota bacterium | reverse complement strand
TTCTGGATTTGTTAAAATTATTCACAGAAGGGAAAATGAACTGGGAGGATGAAGTCTATGCTTCAGAAATTATCGAGCGAATTGGCAATCCCCGAAAGCGGAATTTTGTGTATCCACGGTCGATTGAAAAACTGATGCTGATGTATCGGCGGTTTGATGAGGATGGGTTTACTTCGTTTTGGATTTAATTTTATTGTGATTGTATTCAGGTTGAATAAACAATTGATAGATCCTTCACTTCGTTCAGGATGACAGACTGCCCTGTTGTTATACACGCCGCCGATTCGGCGGCGTATATTCTTGACAGTTTCAACTGTCATCCTGAACGAAGTGAAGGATCTAAGTACCTCTAATTTTAACTCTTTAATGCCACACCTCCTCTTTAGCCATCCCCAAATCGGAACACTAAGACTCACTGTCAGCGACGTCCGATTGCCCGAAAGCATCAGGGATAAACTGGCCACGCTCAAAGAGGTACGATTTATCCACGAAGGTTTAAATCTGACAGAAAAATCCGTTGATGATGACCTGACTAAAAAGCCCTTTTTCTACGAATGGCAAAAGGTAGAGCTATTCTTTGATCCTTCTTCAGAAAACGGCTTTCAACCTCCCTATTATTTGCGACTGAATAAACAAAAAACGGAGATTATCTCTCAACCAGGCCATTCAGACCACAAATTGTATGGCCAGATTCGTTTGGCGGATGTCGTAGGATTTACCGATTTTGAAATCATTGATCAAAACGGGCGAAGGGTATTTTTTCTGCAAACAGAGGTATTTCCTCAAAAACTGGATTATAAGGAAGATTTCTCGGCAATGATTGAGGAAATCTCCGAAATGGTTTACCAGCTTGCCTACGATTATTTATCCAAAACCTATGGGCTGGTAAAACCAACGCGCACGGAAAGGCAAACGCCACTGGAATGGATTTCCATTCTCACCCAATTATTCGATTCGCTTGAAAAAAGCCTGGCTCTGATTCTTCGTAACCCGCAAACAAAACTCCAAACAGAGTCGAAGATCAAATCAGTTGAAAGGATTCGGAGTGTAGATTCTTCGCTGAATAATTGGATTTTGCGCCATCCGGCTTATTATTCGACCAATCTGGAAAAAGGTATTTCTCTGCATTCAAACATCTCCCTGACCCATCTTCCCGAAAAGAAAAAGACATTTACCTATGACCGCTTTGAGAATCAGTTTGTGGTCTGGGCGGTCGGACAGGTTATTCAATCGGCGGATGTGTTGATCAGAGGACTGAATAAGCAGTACAAAAAAGAAGGGATAGAGGATCAAATTGAACTATTAAAATATTTCCAATCCCGTCTGAAGCAGGCGATAAATCATCCGGTTTTTCAGCAGGTCAAAAACTGGGATCAGCGCATGCATTATTCTTCCATTCTTACCCGGGCGCCTGGGTATAGAGATTTTTACCATCAGTTTTTATTATTGCAAAAAGGCTTGAGTATCAGTCAGGACGATATTTTTCAACTGGATTATAAGCGAATTTCAACCCTGTATGAGTATTGGTGCTTTCTGAAAATGGTGAAAATCCTTCGTGATGAAGGGCAATACGATTGTGAAGCCAGTGATTTGATTAAGGTCGAACAAAATCGTTTGGTTGTCAATCTCAGAAAAGGCAAAGAATCCCGAATCCGTATGG
>JAGQVA010001319.1 GCA_020438265.1 Bacteroidota bacterium | reverse complement strand
AGATTTTGGAGTTCTTTTTTGACAATACGCGATACCCAAGCCATTTCTTCTTTCCTAATAGACATCATACTTTAGTACTACATTAAATCAATGCAAATTAATACTACATTAAATCAATGCAAAAATCCTGTGTTGTAAATTTTGTAAAAATCTACATTGAAATAGGCATTGACTGCTGGATAAACTCTAGAGTTATTTGCATAATTAAATACCTTTTCACTGGAATTTTCATAGTTGCCTTTTAGGATAAAAATAAATGAAGCGCTCACTTAACTGACATGGGTTACCTCGTATAAAAGATTCCAATCAATTTTATTCATATAGACTGAAACTGTTTCTATAAAAGCAAGTTCTTCTGTATACATTCTGTTTTTGGCCATTGTGAAAGGAGTAAGGGATTGAAAATTTGATCCTTTGTTTAGACAATATCTGAATAAAGGAGCTCTGTCACTAGTGCAAAGGCTCAATATAAAGAAAATTTCCGCACCCGTTTGAAACGCTTACTCTTTCCCCTTCATGATAGGTATGTCCTAATTCTTTGATGTAGGCTTCAAGTTCTTTCCCTTTGTAATAAATTTTTACAACTTTTTGGTGTAAGACTCTTTTAAAGGTTGCAGTTTCTCTTACATCCCTTTTGTCGGCAGATCGTTTGTGATCAATGGTTTTTCTGTTGCTTTTTACTGCTGTGCTAAACCAGTTGAAGATGTTCCATGAAGAATCAATGGAATTGTTTTGTTTGCTTGGATTGTAATTAGCCATGATTTAGAAATTTTTGTTTGGTTTGTATTCTAATTTTGTTAGAAATCCTCAAAAACAGGAATCATAAATATTTGAAAATGTGTAAACTGCTTATTTACAGGTAGTTAAGATTGGTGGGTGAACTGTGATTCTAAAAATAATCGGATTTCCAGGATAGAGGAGATAGGAGGACCTGACCAACCAATATTGTTAAAAAGAGGCTTTCAGATGATCTGATTATTCAAAAAAGCAAGTCTCTTTCAAAAATATGATATCTTTGTCGGCGAAAATAAACGCATGAATGACCTTTTGAATTCAAAAAAATGAAAAGATATCTATCTCCTTTATTTCTTTTAATACTAGCCGTGTGTGTATTGGCTAATTGTACACAAACGGATGCAGGAAAAGCTTCAGATTCTCCGGTAGAAACGCCCCTCGACAGCGCCACCCTCCGCGCCATGGCCAACTACCAAACCTATTGTGCCAGTTGCCACGGCGAGCAAATGATGGCCTTTGCCGACCGCCAGTGGAAACACGGCAAAGAGCGCGACAGCCTGGTTCAATCCATCGCTGATGGATATGTAGACGCGGGTATGCCAGCCTGGAGTGCTGCCCTGACGGCTCAGGATATTGAGGAAATGGCGGATTATATTCTTACAGGAATTGAACATGTCGAAAAATATGGTTTTGAGGAAATCACTCTGAGTTCAGATACCTTTGAAACCGAAAAATTGACTTTCAGCCTCGATACGATTGTAGAAGGCATGGACATACCCTGGGGAATGACTTTTCTGCCTTCAGGAGAGCTTCTGGTTACAGAGAAAAAAGGAATCCTTTATCTGGTGGATCAGGAAGGCAATAAAACCGAAGTAAAGGGAGCGCCCAAAGTGAGGTTCGATTCGCAAGGCGGATTGCTGGATATTG
>JAGQVA010000130.1 GCA_020438265.1 Bacteroidota bacterium | reverse complement strand
GGACTCGTAGAACCATCCTGCCAGAGATAGGTAGCATTCGGCTGAGAGACATCCAGTGTGTAAGTAGCATTATTACAAAGAATGGTATCACGCCCCAGATCTACAGGAGTGGGCGGCGTTTCGTAATCAACCACAATCGTATCGCTGGCCGTCCCACAAATATTATCTACCTGCGCCCAGAAAAGGCCAGGACTGTCGACATTAAAATTGGGAAGAGTTGATCCACTGGACCAGAGATAAGTAGAATTGAAAAAGGTAACATCGAGATTCAAAAACTCCCCGGGACAAAGGGTTGTATCATTTCCCAGATTCACCACTGGAGGAACTTCAGCGGTAATATCAATAGAATCTCGACGGGTACCGCAAATATTCTCCAGTTCCACCCAATACAACCCGGCCGTAGTTGCATTGAAAACCGAATCTGTCGAACCATTCTGCCAGAGATAAGTCGGTCCGGGACGATAAGCGTCCAGTACAATGGTCTGCCCGGGACAAACTACCGTATCATTTCCCAGATCGATGTTTAGCAGAGAATCCTGTACGATCTCAATGGTAAAAGTTTCTGAACGGGTAAATCCGCAGTTATCAAAAATGGTCGCTGTATAAGTCGTAGTCGTAGCCGGAAAAGCCAGCGGATTAGCAATATTCGGATTACTCAAACCAGTTGCCGGGCTCCAACTATAAGCTGTTCCCCCACCCACAGTCAGTTGCAACGTATCATTCACACAAACCAGGGTATCCAACCCGAAAGAAAGGTAATCGATGCAAAACCGGTGCAGGTTATTAGCCGCTCCGGTTCCAGCGGTAAAGCCCCAGAAAACATTAGGGTTCCCTCCAAAAATCGTATTGACAATATCTCCCTGATATTCCAGCCGAAGATTACAGTCGAAATAAACTTTCAAACTATCTACCGTTGGATTCCAGCTGATGTGAAGATCATGATTCATACAATCTTCGGCATTTGCACCATTGGGGATAATATTTACCGGGCCCACCAGATTGGTAGCAGCCAGGTGGCTAACCGAACCATTGGAAATAATCGCCATGTGATCATTCACCAAATCACCATTTCCACTATTATACCATGTATCAAATTCGATTCCAATAGAAGGACTGATTCCCGAGTAACCCATTCCACCGCCTAAAGAACCTACACTTGTACTTACCGATTGAAAAGCAAAAACCATCCCATCCGCGCCCCCATCATTACATCCCAGAAATATCTGAGCCGAAAGCTCAAAGGGCTGATTAAGGTCAATCTGATTGGTATACCAAACCGAACCTGCCTGTGAATTTAAAGCTGGGGTCAGGGTATAACAAGTCGGGCTACTCATGAATGCGCTGCCATTCAACTGGTATTGGGCATGAGCATAAAAAGTAGTAAAAAACGCTAAAATTAAGAGGAAATAGATCTTCATTTGGAGTTCATTAGGGTTAACCGTGTCAAAAATAGGGAGAAATCACCATATTTGTCTTATCGATCCTTCTGATAAAATTTGGTCAAGAAAATCTTATGGCAAAAAAACACGGAATATTTGGCCCCAGCAGAAAAGCGATTTGGCAACAATTAGCCGAAGAACTGGATGCAGATTACGTCAAAAAGGGATTTTTCTCTCAGGATAAAGTGGTGGCTTATCATCGAAACTGGATGATTACGCTGGATTTATATACGGTTTCGACCGGCAACTCTCAGGTTACTTATACCCGGATGCGCGCCCCTTATGTCAACCGCGATGATTTTCAATTTCATATCTACCGAAAAAGCATTTTTAGCGGAATGGGGAAAATGTTTGGAATGCAGGATATCGAAGTAGGCTACCCACAATTTGACCAGGATTTTATTATTCAGGGAAATGATGAGCGAAAATTAAAGATGATGTTTGAAAACCCAGTTGTCCGCGAGTTCATCAGCGTTCAGCCGCAGATTTCCCTGAAAATCAAAGAAGACAATGGCTGGTTTCAAGAGAAATTTCCCGATGGGGTCAATGAGCTTTATTTTGAAGTCCCCAGGATTATCAAGGATATTGACCGTCTGCACGATCTATATGAATTATTCGCAGAGGTTCTGGAACATCTTTGCGCTATTGGGACGGCTTATGAGGATGATCCGGAGTGGGATTATAAGTAGTTGTTGGCTTTTGGGGGCTGATCAAAAATTTGGGAACAATCAGTAAAGCTTGAGGCAGCTGTTTTTAAATTACAAAATAGGATTTTGTTCGAGGGGGAAAAGATCCTGAATATTATGTTTATACGTTTTATCAGACTGGGAGGCATCTTATTTCTCTGGTTATTGATTTTTTCTGAAAGATGGAAATCGGTTTGGGTTGTTTTATATGGAGATTGCATCCCCGATACTTTTGAAGCTGAGTAATGGGAATTCTGAGCAAACGGTTACGATGAGGACTTATACAGTGGAAATTGTGATTGAGGAGAAAGCTGGCTTCGGTTTATAAATATCTACTGGAGTATAAATTGATTTGTGTGAAGGAAGTAGAAACTTCCTTCACACATGATGAGAATGAAACGATTATTGATTCGAGTAGGATTTCGAGTTATAATCTTTTATAATTATCTCTTTCAATTAAGATTGAATTAATTGATTAATTTGTGGTATAATATCTACCTATCCCACCTAGCCTTATATCCACGTCTATAAGAGAATGATGTCGCGCAATCTCTAAAATCTTTATTATGTGTACTTGGATCAGAACCATTCCCCTTCATCTGATAAGTCTTCCCTGTACCATTTTCATGGTCATGCAGCATTACTACCCATCCACTAGGTAAGTTCCATACCACAGAACTTATATTGTCTTGCATATCCATCGCCTTAAGGGAATAAACTTCTCCTTCCTGAAACCCCTCAAGTTCAATCAATTTTCTTCTTCCTGTGAAGCTTGTGTGTTCATAGACTCTTATTGATTTTTCAGGACAATAAGGGATGTTTTGATGGGATTGAGAAGAATTGGGAAAGAAAGTAATGACAATTAGAACTGTAAGAAATAGCATTGAAAGTTTCATAATTATTTTTTTAAGTGAATTTACTCTTCAAAGTTGGTGCGTCATTTTGTTCTTCTGTGGAAAAAAGCTGGAAAAAAACAGGAAAAAGTTCGGAAATTAGGTACTTTATTGATTCTTGAGAATATTACGTTTTACTTTTTATGGAAGAGAAATTAATAGTTCGGGAGTTATTGAATGAAGTTCTTAGGAAGAATTTGGAATTCCCTTTAAAGCCATTAAAACCGAAAGAAGCTAAATTATTGAGCAATTCTATATTAGAAAAAACAGGGAGCTCGATTTCTGATAGATCTTTAAGGAACTTTGTGAAAAATGCCATAGTAGATTCTAAAGATGGCAGACTTCCTTCAGAAGACTCCCTGGGAATCTTATTTCGGCATATTCAGGAAGACTCCATAAGTAGGAATAATGAAGAAAAGTTGATTAATTATCAAGCTTGGATCAACTATAAAAAGAAGTTTAAAGAGAAGAGGCCAATATTTGCTATCTTCCCCAATAGCAGTTGTTGAGAGAAATAAGAGCGTAAGTGCAAAAAAAAGTGCCAATTTTTCATTTTTTTAAATTAAGGTTTACAACTGCACTCAAAATGGAGAAACCAATTTCCTAAACCCGGAAAAAGCTTGGAAAAAATTAGGGAAATGAGAGGAACTGATAAGCTTTACCACCTAACTATATGACTATCAAGTTAATAGCTTTTAATTGAAACCCGATCTATCATAACTGGAATAGTGTCTGGTTGAGGATGAGTAATTTGAGGACCAGAAGCATAGAGCGAAATATATTTCGGAGTGAAATCAATAGAGAACTCTTTAGTTCGGTCCGAATAAGATTTGGCTTTATTTTCCCCATAAGAAGCCAAAATCCTTATTTTCTTATTTTCACATACTAGCTTAATAGACATATAAGAATAGTGGCAAATCATTTGGTCATAAGCCTCATTAGGATATGTTAATGAAAAGAAGGGCTTAGAATACTCTGTTGGTCGAGAGGTTGTTCCATTATCAAAAACCAAAGCTTGAAGACTAAAATATTCCCCTCTTGACCTTGGATATCTTGAAGTAGTAATACATACACGAAGCAAATCTTTATCAAATAGCGTGTCATCCATTAGCATAAAACCACATTGTTGAAAATTTTGATTGGGAAAAAAATCCTTGATATCAAATTCAATTTCATACTTATGCTCTACATTTATAGGGCGAATTAATCTATTTTTGATGTAAGGCTTCTCATTTGCGACCCAATTGTCTCCTCTAAGAGTAAATAGAGTGAGATACCTTGAAGTATCATTACTTTGATTATTTAGATTCCTTTGATTCCAATAGTAAGGATCAGGATCTTGTAAAAACCACCCTCTTTTTGCTAGCTCTGCATCAGAAAGATCATTGAAGTTCTCCTCAAATATCTCTTTGGAATTAATAGTTAAATCGTTTCCCCAAAATGCAAATATTAATATTAATGGAATTGCGAGTAAAAAGTAGAAATAAACTCTTCTTTTTTTTCTCGACTTATGCACATCAAGATTGCTGGTATTTTGGGAAGGTACAACAATTCTTTTTTTGTAATCAAACCATGACTGATAATTGACAAGACTAACATCATCAACAGAATCTTTATCAATCTCAAGAATATATCTGGCTAGGATATCAAGGGAGGCTAGAGATGGCTTAGAGCCACGCTCACCTTGAGATAGAACGTTTTTGACAAATTCTCTGATTGACTTTCCCGAAATTCGTTGTCCTGTTTCTTCAGAGATATAAACACTTAGTGTTTCAGCCTCTCCACTTTTCAATAACCTTAAAGGAGAAGATAATCCTTTTTGAATTACTTCTGTTAATAATTGGCGAACAATGAGTGTTTCTTTCATAAAGTAAGGTACTATTACAAAGATAAATAAGTACAAAAGATCAATTTTCCCAAAATATTCCAGGCTTTTTCCAGAAATAAGAAATAAGGTTTTAGATCTTGGGAGAGAAGAATTTTCCTGGTCCCATATCCAGAAAAGACGACTTTTTTAGTCCCTTATGCTGGCAATTAACCACTAATCAAAAATAAAACTATGAATCGGATCCTTATATTTAAAGTAATCATTGTGCTTACATTTTTCGGAACAACACTGCAAAAGAAAGGTAATTGTCAGTCATACGAATTAATTGGAATTATTGGTAAACACTTAGTAAAGATTGACATCATCACAGGACAAGCAACAGATATTGGTATACTTGATTCTACATACGTACCATACAGGCAAATGACTTATGATCCTTTTCAGGATAAGGTCTATGCAATATCTAACCCAGGAATTAACCCTCTTCTCGTGAGCATCAACCCCTATACCGCTGCGGTTCAGGCTATTGGCCCTGTGGATATAATTATGCCGTTTCAAGATATTGATCGAATAGAATCATTGGCATTCAATGAGTTTGATTCAACTCTCTATGCTGTTGGACATGAGGCACCTTCATCATTTTTTAGCTTTAGAATTATGGCAGTTGATACTGCTACAGGAGGAGCAACTCATATAGCAAATCTCTCAAATACATGTCAAAATGATGCTGATGGGATGGTTTTTTATAATGGAGTTGGATATATCCTAGATGGATGCCCAGCACCACCTGTCGGTTTTTACTCTTTAAATCCAAATGTGGGAGTAGCCTCCTACATTGGAACATCGACTGTTGTTACAAATAACAATATTTCCGTTGATCCATCTTCTGGTATTTTTTACGCAACTCACTCAGTAAATAGGCTATTATATACGATATCACCTATCAATGCTAGTACAGTTTTGATAGGCACTACCCATCAATCAACAGATTTTGATGGTGAATTAATTTCTGCATTGGCCTTTATTCCTATAAGCCCACTTGCTATTGAGCCTTCTTTGTCTCTAATAGGAGAGGTTCAATCAAATCAAGTAGTTAAATTATTCTGTTCATTATTAGAGCCATTGCAACAAGGGATCTATCGTATCTTCAGAAGGATAGATAAAGAAGACTTTGAGTTAATTTCTACACTAGAATCGAGTTCTTTTAATATTGAAGGCCAACTTGAATATATTGATCATGTAGTTAAATCGGGATGGATCACTTATCAGGTTCGATTTGAGGATGAAAATGGTAACAAAATTTTCAGTAATCAGGTAGAGTTATATGTGGAAAAATCAGGTATACAGATATTTCCAAACCCAGCTCTTGATTATTTGAGGTGGAGTCCAAAAGACATTAAAGGAATACAAGCTCATATTATAGATATACAAGGTCGTTTAATTGAGAATAGAATTGTTAATAACTCTCAGTTAGATATTTCCTTTTTGCCATCTGGGATATATTCATTGGTGTTGAGATCTAATAAAGGAATTCTGTTAGCTCGGAGAATCTTTGTCAAAGAATAAATATTTAACTAATGGAGAAGGAGGGCTTTTAAATCCTAATCATATCGTTTAATAAACTTAGGTACTAAACACTCCCTACACAATCGGCATCCACTTCTGATAAAGGGGATTTTTGGACCATTATAGTAAAGCTCCCTTCTGTAGGTAGTCTGGCCGAATAATACCCTTTAGAAAATAGTCCAGGGATGTGTTTGTGTTCATTTGTTAACTCCGATATCAAAACTCCCCACTTTTTACAATCCCCCCCAGACATACAAGAACAAAGATAAGTTCAATCACTTAGCTCAGGGTTAGCCCTCGTATGAAAGACAAAGTCTCAGGATTTAGATGTCAAAAAAGACAGATAAAAATTGGATCCCCCTCCCCCCCAATAGCATTATTCCCCCACAATCATTAGCTTTAAAAAATGTTTAAGCTCAACGAATACCCATGCAACTCAGATTTTCAATTCTTTCCGCTTTCCTTATAATCATCCTGAGCGATCTCCACGCCCAATCCGACCGCTCCTTCGACGCCCTCCAATACCGCTACGTAGGCCCCACCCGGGGCGGCAGGGTAACCACCGTAACTGGTGTAACCTCCCAACCCAATACATTCTACATGGGAAGCACGGGAGGAGGCCTCTGGAAAACCTCCGACTACGGTACGACCTGGGAAAATGTATCTGACGGATATTTTGAAACGCCCTCAATTGGAGCCGTTCGTGTGGCGGAGAATGACCCGAATATTGTTTATGTGGGTACCGGGACCGATGGGCTTCGCAGCAATATTATCGCGGGAAAAGGAGTCTATAAATCTATCGATGCGGGTAAAACCTGGACGCATATTGGTCTGGAAAAAACGGGACATATCGGCGCGGTGGAAATCAGCCCTCAAAACCATAATCACGTATTTGTTGCTGCGATTGGGAATGCTTTTGTCCCCAATCCGGAAAGAGGAATTTTCCGCACCCTGGATGGTGGGAAAACCTGGAAAAAAGTGCTTTTTATTTCCGAGAAAACGGGTTTTGCGGATCTCGAATTGATGCCCAGTAATCCCGATATTATTTATGCTGCGGCTTGGACAGCGGAGCGCAAACCCTGGACGATTATCAGTGGAGGAACAGAGAATGGAGTTTATAAATCCGTTGATGGGGGAGATAGCTGGAAAAAGGTTGGAAAAGGATTGCCAGAAGGTATCGTTGGAAAAATTGATTTGGCAGTTTCGGCGGCTGATTCCCGCGTGGTGTATGCTTTGGTGGAAGCTCCTGATGAAAAAGGCGGTTTGTATCGCTCTGAGGATCAGGGGGAAAATTTCACGCTGATGTCCAATAATGACCGTCTTTTACTTCGCCCTTTTTATTATACCAACGTCGATGCTGATCCCCAAAACGCAGATGTGGTTTTTGTTAATGGAATTCCTTTCTGGCAATCCAATGACGGTGGAAAAACCTGGAGCAAAAAACATTGGACACCTCATGGTGATAACCACGATCTATGGATTCATCCTCACGACAGCCAGCTTATGATCCAATCCAATGATGGAGGCGCCAATATTTCCCATAATGGAGGGGATACGTGGAGTACTCAGCTTAATCAACCCACCGCAGAACTATATCAGGTGGAAGTTGATAATCAGTATCCTTACTGGCTCTACGCGGGGCAGCAGGATAATTACACCACCGTTTCTGTACCCAGTTTGCCTCCTTATGAACATCAGGTTGGAGCGAATGGATATATCACCAATACAGGAGGCTGTGAAACAGGTCCGGCGGTTCCTCATCCACAAAAACCTCACATCGTCTACGCCAATTGTAAAGGACGATTTACGGTCTATAATAAACTCACCGGTCAGGAGCAACGCTTCGAGGTAGGAGCCGCCAATATGTATGGCCACAATCCCAAAGACTTGAAATTTCGCTTTCAGAGAGTTTCTCCCATTCACATTTCTCCACACAATCCTTCTGTCATTTACCATACCTCACAATATGTTCACAAGACTACGGATGAAGGGAAAACCTGGGAAATTATCTCTCCCGACCTTACTGCTTTTGAAAAAGACAAACAGGTTATTTCCGGTTCGCCTATTACCCGGGACATTACCGGGGAAGAATTTTACAGCACAATTTACGCCATTCGCGAGTCTTCAGTCAAAGAAGGAGTGATCTGGGTCGGATCGAATGACGGCCCCGTTCACGTAACTGCTGATGGAGGGAAAAGCTGGGCGAATGTTACTCCCAAATCTCTTCCTTCAGGCGGGCGAATCGATTGTGTGGAACCTTCTCCTCATCAGGAAGAAAAGGCTTATTTCACTTCCCTCAGATATCAATTGGGTGATTGGAAACCTTATATTTTCAAAACGACTAATCTGGGTAAAAAATGGACTTTGATTTCTGAGGATAATGGAATTCCTGCTGATTGTCCGGTAAGAGTTGTGAGAGAAGATCCCAACCGGGAAGGTTTGCTTTATGCCGGAGCCGAATGTGGGTTATTTGTTTCCTTTGATGATGGAAAAAACTGGCAGGAATTTCAACAAAATCTTCCGCTAACGCCTGTTACCGATATCAAAATTCACCGCAAGGATTTGGTGCTTTCGACGATGGGGCGTGGTTTCTGGATTTTGGATAATCTGACACCATTACATCAGGAATATGACAAAATCAGTCCGAAAGAGGTTCATCTATTTCAACCCCATAACGCTTTCCGGTACCGTTATTCGACAAGTATTAACCGTCAGGATTCTTCCAGTGCGCCTGTTTATCCCAAACCGTCAGCTACTATCGACTACTATTTACCTGATGATGTGGACCAATTGGAAATTCACATTTTAAACGATGAGGGAAAAATGGTAAGAGCATACAGCAGCAAAAGTACGATCAGTTTTGAGAGTGAAGAAAGAGATATGGCAACAAATATCATTCATTATACAGTTGACAGTAAAATGGGAACCAGCGCTGGTCTCCACCGGTTTCAGTGGGACATGCGTCATGCAGGTGTATGGCGGAAAACTGCAAAAAATGGCTACGGAGCTGGGCCTTATGCCCGACCCGGAACTTATACTGTCAGATTGATCATCGGAGAAAACCAGCAAGAGGTAAAATTGAATCTGTTGATGGACCCAAGAATTGATAATGTCAGCCAGGAAGACTTGAGAAAACAGGAAGAACTGTCTCTCAAACTGGTGGATCTGATTTCAGAGGCCAGTCAAAAAACGGCTGAAGTTGAAGACCAAATCAAAGTTCTTGGGGACAAGGATAGTGAAGAGAAAAAGTCGCTGGAAGCACTCCTGGACCAGTTAAAACAGGCCAAGGGAAGTTATACTCAGCCTAAACTGGTTGAACAGATGCAGTATTTATATTCTATCATTACTCAGGCCGATCAGGTGCCAGGCAAAGATGCTTATGAGCGTTATGAGGAGTTGAAGAAGGAATGGGAGGGGATAAAATAGAATTTTAAGAACAGAGCCTTTGAATAAAAAACACTGAGTCACGGAGATTTAGATATACAATTT
>JAGQVA010001318.1 GCA_020438265.1 Bacteroidota bacterium | reverse complement strand
ATTATCAGTCAATTTTGGCCAGAAAGATCAAACGGATAATATGAATCTTCAGCTCGCCAATGACAATAAAATCATTGAGTATAAAAAAGGATATATTCCGGAAAATGCCACTCCGGGCCAACCTTACTGGCTGGTCAAAAAGCAGGACAAAGGGGTTTTTAATGTAGCTGACAGACAATTGATTGGCTTGCCGCAAAATCCGCCAGCAATCATGACTACCTGGACATTTGAAATTGACGGAATGACCTTTGATTATTCTGTCCCGGTTGTTCATAAATATGTGGATCGAAAAATCGGTGAGCTGTATCGTCCTTTCTTGTTTGCTCCTCCGATTACGATCAATTTACCACAAGCTGTTTATCTTTTTTCTGATAAAAAAACACAGGAAGTACAGTTTCAGGTAAAAAGTTTTGCGAACCATGCCGACGTAACCCTTACCATTGAAAAACCTGAAGGATGGACCGTTAGCCCTGAAAAAATAGACCTTTCTTTTACCAAAAAGGGAGAAGAAAAATCCGTTTCCGTTACGGTTTCCCCACCGGATTTTCAAAGTGAGGGAGAATTAAAAGTTATTGCGCATACTCGAAACTTTAGCGGTTCTCACAGTCAAAAAGTCATTGATTATAATCATATTCCTGCACAAATGGTATTTGATCCTGCTGAAACCAGGCTGGTAAAGATAGGCCTGGAAAAACGGGGGGAGCTGATTGGTTATATCATGGGAGCCGAAGAAGAAACCCCGACCAATCTCGAACAAATTGGTTATAAAGTGGATTTTCTCGACGATGATAAAATTAATACTGAAAATCTCTCGAAATATGATGCGGTGATTGCCGGAAGCCGGGCTTATTATCTTCGAGACAGAATGCCATTTCACCAGGAACAAATTCTTGAGTATGTTAAGCAGGGGGGGACCTATATCGTTCAGTATAATAAAAACTATGAACTCAGAGGGATCCAACCAGGCCCCTACCCGATTCAGGTTTCGCGCGACCGCGTTACCGATGAAGACTCGGAAGTAAGATTTCTTCAACCCGATCATCCCCTATTGAATTTTCCCAATAAAATCACCCAGGCTGATTTTAAAGGCTGGATTCAGGAAAGAGGGTTGTATTTCCCTGATAAATGGGATGATCATTATACTTCGATTTTATCATGGAATGATCCTGGTGAAGATCCCAAAGACGGAGCCCTTCTGGTCGCTCAGCATGGAAAAGGTTATTTTATTTATACAAGTATTTCGTGGTTTAGAGAACTTCCAGCAGGTGTTCCGGGTGCGTATCGCCTGTTTGCCAATATGATTTCTATCGGTAAAAGTGGTTCTCAACCTGGAGAAACTGCCAGTCAGGAAACCGAATCAGAAAAATAAACTATGAATCATCACCCTGTTGAAGAAGAAAATGATCAGGAAGACGATGTAAAAAAAGTCTTCCCTTTTGCCAATAGCTGGAATACGATTTATGCAATTGTGCTGGGAGAACTGGTTCTCCTGATTATTTTATTTTACCTGTTTAGTAACGCTTATTCATGAGAAATCCGATTGACTGGATCGTCATGGCTGGCACCATCCTGTTCATCGTTATGTACGGGATCTGGAAAAGCCGTGGTGCAAAAGATATCAAAGGTTATTTACTTTCCAATAAAGACATGAAGTGGTGGACC
>JAGQVA010001317.1 GCA_020438265.1 Bacteroidota bacterium | reverse complement strand
AATCCCGTTCCGGAGATGTGGATAAGAAGGCAATGAATCCTTATAATAATCCCGTGAATCCGTTTAAGCTTTCAAAAACCTATATTCATATCGCTCTGCAAAGAGTGGCCGCAAGATTGACTTTACACGATCTCACTTCTGAAACACCCTTTCGGATTTGTGATGAGAACTTTAATTTTTACGACTTGAATAAAGGGAGAGAGGAAATCATTTCATTTCTGAATGAAGATGGGAAGATGATGCTGGGTGAAAGCAGAATTTCAGGATCTTTAATGGCTAATCTGGGTTATTCTCCTGTAGAGCTTAAGAAAAAACTGACGATTGACTGGAGTGCCAGTAATGGAAAAGTATCTATCTCTTTCGATTCTGAAAATCCTTTTTTATCTGCTTTTGTGGTAAATGACCTGGGTCGTGAACTGGCCAGAATTGATCGCCAGTTGCGTCAGACAAAGTTGAAAACGACAGTGGATTTATTTGTCGCCAATAGTCATCGTCTGGAATCCCGTTGGAAGGAAGAATTGCCTCAGGCTGCCTCTATTCATCAGATAGAAGGAAAAAATTATTGGCTTTCCTCTCATTTCCCAAGTGTGGATTTTTGGCTGAAAAAAGGAGAAACACTGCCTCCGTTTATGATCAATGACATCCGTCAGCTCGAAAACAGGCAGGAAGAATATTTACTGGAAAGACTGAAGATTGTATATAAAGTCAGAACCATGATGGGAGAATTGAAAAACCCTTACTGGAAATATGAGGGGCAGCGAAAATCAATTCTGAGCTATAATGTGGGTATTTACAAAGCAAGATTTGAATTCATCAACCATCAGATTCAGCAAATTGATCAGCAATTGCAGAGTTATTACGACCAATTACCTGAAGAAATGAAAAATGAGGATTGGATCATGATTGATGAGGAAGCTTCTACCAATTATATCACCAAAAATTATTTTCTGGATCTGCACACTACCGTAAAATCCGTAACTGAACTTCATCAGGATGGAGTGCAGTTTTCAATTATTGCTGATTCCAGCCGTTTGAGTAAAATGCCCAACCTGCTGATTTACTTTTGGTTGATGGTAGGTAGTGTTCTGACGCTTTTTACACTTGAAATCATTTATGACAAGTTTGGTTTGAATGAAAAAAGGTAAACATACGTATTTGGCACTTTATTGGCTTAAAAGAGTCTTTGTAGTGGTGAGTGTTCCTTTACTCGCTGCTACTTTAGCCTTTTATATATTTAAGGCTTTGCCAGGTTCATTTGCATCAGAAGCACAGATAAAACTCTTTTTGTCTTTCGATCAGCACATGTCAGAGGATGAAAAAGAGTTATCCCTCAAAAACAAAACTCACCCTTTATTGACCTCTATGCGGTCTGAAAGGAGTATGGAGTTATTATCTCTGAGCCTGCTGGAAAGAGATTTGACGGCTCCCGTTGCTTTTTCAGATGAAACCCTCTGGCCTGAACTTGGCCTGACCAGGCATAAGGATTCATTAATCCTGCTTTGTCAAAGGAAAAGGGCCGAACTCGATCTGGGTTTCCCGGAAAGAGGAGGAGATAGTTCTTTACATATAATATTGAAAGAATTGCGGTATGATCCCGTTTCCCTTCAGAAGAGAATTTCCATTCGCCAGGTTCCGGGTACAAGCATTATCGGAATACAGGCT
>JAGQVA010001316.1 GCA_020438265.1 Bacteroidota bacterium | reverse complement strand
CAATGAGGTTAAACATCTTGTAAGCATCCTCCAATTGCTTATTTTTCCAATAAGCCAGCGCCAGGTACCAGGAAGTCTGCTCATACATTTCATTTTTGAGATAATGCACTTCTTCCAAAACAGGGATCGCCTTATCGGTTTGTGGAGGGGAAATAGCCATATAGGAAAGGGCTAAATAAAACTTATGTTGAGGATTATTTTCTTTCGCAACAAGTTTTTCCAATATGTGAATGGATTTTTCATAATCTCCTTCCTGATAAGCCATGATTGCTTCTTCCCAAAGCTGAAAGGTTTGGCTGTTATCCATTCCCCTGACCAGCATAGGGGCACGATAGGCTTCAAAGTATTGCTGGTAGATATCATGAGAATTCGTTGACTGCCAGTAAATAATGGAAAGAAAAAGCACTATGATTGAAGCCGCAACTGAAATCCAGGGCCAGTAGTTCGTTTTGGAAGTGGCTTGCTGAGTAGCGTGGATTTGCTGAAGTTTCTCTTTAAGGTTGATTCGTCCTGAGTGCCGGACAATTTCAGTCATTACGATGTCTGCAACAGCTTCATCTCTTTCAATTTCCGCGAGGAAATCAGTCAATTCAGCTTCTGGTAGCTCTTCTCTTAAAAAGCGCCAGGTTTTTTGCCTGATATGTTGTTGGTCAATCATAGTTATGTGGTTGGCTGTGGTTTAATCTTTTTCCATTAATCTGCTTCGGATTCCAGACCGAAGGACAATCTGTTTTAAGTATTGCAGGCATTTATATTTTTTATTTCTGGCTACCTGCTGATTTTTTAGGCCCATTAGCTGGCTGATTTCTGCCATGTTTATTTGCTCATAGATAGATAAAGTCAGGATCTTTTTACAGTCTTCACCCAGTTGATCCATCATTTGACCAAGAAGTTGGCGTTTTTCCCCTTTCAGTAATTCATCCCAGGGATCGATAGCGATATCCTGATCCGGGATATTTTCTGTTTGCCTTTTCTGCCTTTTCCGGTAAAACCATTTATTTTTGGCAATGGCGAATAAAAAGGTGGAAAGCTTTGTATTTGACTGCAATTGGAAGTCCTGCTTTTTTATCTTTTCATAAAGAACGATCACTGCTTCCTGGAATATTTCAATTCCTTCTTCACGAGTCCCTTGACTTTTTAGCACAAAACGAATAACACTCTCTGAGTTGCGCTGATAGATATAATTCAGGCAACGATATTCACGTTTACCTCCTGCCCTGATGCCAGCGATTAGCTGTTGATCGCTCAATGCTTTAGGGGTAAAGGGTCTCATTTTTTGTTAATTGCAGGTAAATGGAAAATGTAACCAGTATAATAAGAATTTTTTTTGAAGGGATTTAAATTTTTAGATAAGTATGAGCGATTATTCGGATAATTTAAAAAAACTAGTCATTTCATTTCATGATAATTTTAAAGAAATAGAAGATCTTCTGGCCTCAAAACACCCGGCTCCCGGTAAATGGTCTTCTAAAGAAATTCTGGGTCATTTGATCGATTCTGCGGCAAATAATCACCGTCGTTTTGTCCAGGCAGCTTATCAGGATGATTTTGTATTTGACGGATATGATCAGGACAAATGGGTTGCAGTACAACGATATAATGAGGTACCATGGATTTTTTTATTAGACTTGTGGAAAAGCTATAATCTGCACTTAGCCCGGA
>JAGQVA010001315.1 GCA_020438265.1 Bacteroidota bacterium | reverse complement strand
TACTTCATCAATTAATGAGAAAGGCTCTTTCCCCTCACGGTCAAGTTTATTGACAAATACAATCATCGGGGTATCCCTCATCCGGCATACTTCTACCAGTTTACGGGTCTGGGCTTCCACCCCTTTTGCCACGTCAATAACGACAATCACACTGTCAACAGCAGTTAATGTCCGATAAGTATCTTCAGCAAAATCCTCGTGCCCGGGTGTATCGAGGATGTTTATCTTTTTTTTCTTATAACCAAACCCCATCACAGAGGTAGCCACCGAAATTCCCCTTTGCCGCTCAATTTCCATAAAATCAGACGTGGTTGTTTTTTTGATTTTATTGGATTTGACAGCACCTGCCGTTTGAATAGCTCCTCCAAAAAGCAATAGCTTTTCTGTCAGAGTTGTCTTACCCGCATCCGGGTGGCTCACAATGGCAAATGTCCTTCTTCGCTTTACTTCTTCCTTAAAACCCATGTATGTTTTTAAATTGCTGGGGCAAAAATACTATTTTCCTGATAAAAAAAAGACCCCGCAGGAATTGCGGGATCTTTTATTTTTTGATGAAAAGAAAACTTTTCGTTTTGCTTCAGAATTAGTTGGAAGAATCTCCACTTTTATCGAAACCTGAATTATACATTTTGTAAAGTCCTTCCACTTTAGGAATAATTACAAATTCAGTTCTACGATTCTTTTCTTTTCCAGCATCAGTATCATTAGAAGCAATTGGCTGAGTATCTCCTTTTCCAGAAGCGGAAAGGTGATTCGCATCAACACCATTAGCGGCCAACTCTCTCACTACAGAAAGAGATCTGGCAACACTTAATCCCCAATTGTCTGTGTACTGTCCTTTGTGGATTTTCACCGGCTCGTTGTCAGTGTGACCTTCAACCATCAGGCGAAGTCCGGTATTTTTCTTAATGATTCCAGCGAATTGAGCCAACATGTCTTTAGATTCTTTTTTGATTTTGTCTCTTCCTGAATCAAAAAGAATGCTGTTCGCCATTGTTACGTACAGTTTTCCGTTTCTTTCTTCAACTTTGATGTCGTTTTTGTCATACGTTTCAAAAGCAGAAGAAATGGCACTTCTTAACTGTGCAATTTTGTCGTTGCTCTCCTTAATCTGAACACTCAGAGATTTAATCTCATCTTTGCTCATACTGAGGTTTTTCTGAAGCTCTTCTGCATCTGCTTTAAGTTTTTCATTTTCTTCCTGAGCAGTTGCTAATGAGCTTTCCAGGGCACTTTTCTCTGCTGCAGCACGTGTCATCGCCTCGTCATATTTCTTCTTGGAAACACAGGAGGCCAACATAGAAGTGGCAGCTAATAACACCATGAATCTGGTGACCGTTACTGAAAGTTTCATGATAGTTTTGCGTTGTGTAATCTAAATTTAAAGATAAAACAGCGTATCGTCATTTGCTTATTTTCACTTGCATAGTTATTGATACTTATTCAAATAAACAAATTCCAAACACATATTAATGTTTTTGGTTTTAACCTATTGTGAAAACCATCCAAGTTTCAAACAGGAAAATTCAGGTCATTTAGCCCTGTTTTTTCATGAATTTACTTTGGACAGCCAATTTAATACAAAAATTCGTCATATACGAATTCGATGGTGTATTTAAAAAGGGATATTCAAAAACCAGAAATCCTGTTTATTTTAAAATT
>JAGQVA010001314.1 GCA_020438265.1 Bacteroidota bacterium | reverse complement strand
TAGCCAGACCGATGATATTGATGAATGAGAAAAGCCTGTTTCTCACAATATTTCTGAAAGATACCAGGGTGTAATTTCTGAACATAGGTATATAATTGAGATGAGGGAGAGAAATTTTTCTGACAACGGAAGGCCGAATCATCATAAAGACCTCTTTGCGGTAAATAGATTTAGCCTTCCGAAGGCCATATATTTCAACATTATCATAAAAGCGTTCTTCGAGATCGCCTTGTAATTCCTCGAAAAACTCAGGATCGCAAAACCAGTCAAAAAATTGCTGAAATCTTTTGGGAGGTTGAATTGGGTCTGACTGGTTCATGCTTGAAAATTTAGGCTGGGAATAAGGTTCCATAATTCCTCCCGCACTCTGCGAGCTTCCTGTAAGGCAGCTACCCCAAGTTTGGTAACCTGATAAAACCGTTTTCTTCTTCCTCCGCGCTGGTTGGTTGCTCCTCCATAGGCAGAAGAGACAAATCCCTTTTCGGTTAAGCGGGTGAGGGCAGTGTGTAATGCACCACGGCTTAAGCTTCTGTTTGTTCTGGTTTCTATCTCTTCCTGAATGGAAACCCCGTAAGCCTGTTCATCCAGCAGCAAAATTACAAGCAATACAATCTCCTGAAATTCTCCCAATTGACTCGATTTCATATTAAGTTCTTAAATGGAGACTAAATGTAGGAATTATTTTGTTCTTAAATGGAGATTAAATTGCTTTTTATGAGGTTTAGATATCTTTGGGATCGTATAGGAATGAATCACATTTCCATTCCTGAAAAACTTTCATTTGGGGAAAAGGTCTGATTGTTTGTGAATCAGTCTCAGCGGGAAAAAACAAAGCAGCTATAATTGTTATTTGAAACCACATTCTTTCAAATTAATACGGGCATGATTTGATTTAAAACTTATGAAAAACTGCCTCCTTGAAGCTTAAAACAAATCCTCCATCCCTACCACATTATCCACCAGTCCCAGACTATGCTTATTCTGGTTTAATCCAAAAGTAGTGACCAATACAATCAAAATCTGCTTTTTGGTTTTTGAGAAATATTGAAAAACAGTCCGTTTGCGGCGAATTTTTTCAGATTCTTCTTTGGTGAGGGTATATTCGTCATTATAAAATTTAACCTCGCAGAGAGAAATGGCATTGTCCAGTCGATCGATGAGAATATCTATCTGTGCTCCTTGCATGGTATCGTTTCCTTTAGCATAAAATCCAAAATGCCTGGTATGAACTCCTGAAATTCCCAGAGCTTCTTTGATTTTTTCAATGTGTTGGAGGCAAATATTCTCATAAGCATATCCACTCCAGGTTTTCCAGGATTGGGTCTGGCTTAAACTTTGCCAGTTACCTGATTCATTCGGGGGAATTCCTTTAATGAATTTTAAATAAAAGAGAGAATAATTATCGGTAAGCCGGTAAAGAGTGTCTTTCTTTTTTTTGTTAAATGGGACGTAAGAGCTGATGAATCCTGATTGTTCCAATTCTGTCAAAATGGTGGATATTCCGCCTCCGTCTTTAAGGTTGGTTTGATTTAAAACTTCGGTACGACTTAAACCTTTCCACGAAGAAGCGAGGGCGTTGACAATACGTTCATACCTTTCAGGATGAGTAAATAAGGAGCTATACAGATTGTCGAATTCTGTTCGCAGTAACCCTAAAGGGCTA
>JAGQVA010001313.1 GCA_020438265.1 Bacteroidota bacterium | reverse complement strand
TATTGAATCCCGCTTTACAAGCCTCTGTCCAGTTGATCTGATGCCCATACTCCGGTTCATCCGCGTTTTTATTCGCTGATTTGAATTTTTTCGGCATTTCCAGAACTTCTCCTCCGGGAAGATAAATCTTCGGATTTCGTCCGTAGGTGCCACAAGTCATAATGCCTTTGGTACCCATCATAATCACACCATTTGCACTGCCACTTTCGCCCAGATCATGGTCTGCCGGGATAAGATCCGGATGGAAAGGACGAATCCCGCCATCACTCCAGATCAATTTGACTTCAGAGTTGTTGACGGCCGTTTTGGGAAATTTTAACTGAATACTGGAAGAAGGAGGACAACCTTCAGGATTATATTCGGGGACCCAATCCTGAGTGAAAACCTGTCCGACGCTACATTCTACTTCAGTAGGATATCCCAGTTGTAGTGTCTTGAACGGAGGATCAATCAGGTGACAGCCCATGTCTCCCAGGGCACCGGTCCCAAAATTCCACCAGCCGCGCCATTTGAAAGGATGGAAAAGTGGATGATAATCAACCATTTCAGCAGGCCCGATAAATAAATCCCAGTCGCTGGCACTCATTTGTGTGGGCAAGGAAGGTTTGTCGGTAGGGTAGGGTAGTCCCTGGGGCCATACAGGACGGTTGGTCCATACATGAACGGTATGCACATCTCCTATCAGTCCCTGAGCAAACCACTGCCTCATTTGCTCCTGATCAGGATTGGAAGCACCCTGGTTGCCCATTTGAGTGACGACTTTGTATTTGCGGGCTGCCTCTGTCAGTTGGCGGGCTTCGTAAATATTGTGAGTCAGGGGTTTTTGTACATAAACGTGCATGCCCAGTTCCATTGCTGTTATAGCAGCAACACCGTGAATATGGTCCGGAGCAGAAATGGTTACTGCATCAATTTCGTCCTTCATTTCTTCCAGCATAATGCGGAAGTCTTTGTACAATTTGGCCTTTGGCCATTTCTCAATGGCATCCTTGGCGCGGTTTGTATCAACATCACAAAGGGCAACCACGTTTTCTTTACCCTTATTAAAAGCGTTGCGAATATCTCCCCAGCCTTTTCCTCCTGCACCAATGGAAGCGAGATTCAGTTTGTCACTGGGAGCAATAAAACCTCTTCCAAGCACGTGGCGAGGCACGATGAAAAAACCTGCACTCGCAGCTGCAGTAGTTTTGATGAAATTTCGGCGAGAATTTTTGTCCTTTTTATGATCCATAGATAGTTGATTTAGGATAAGATAATTGTTAGGGTAAAATACATATTAAAAACATCAATTCACGATTGAAAGCTGCTTTTCGTGGAAGGAATCCTTTTCGCATGGAGTGGCTATTGGCTTTTAGCCTTTAGCTATTGGCCTTTAGCTGTTAGCCTGGCTAATAGCCAATGGCCAACAGCCAATAGCAAAAAGCTCTTCCTCCAACCGTGCATACCCCACCTCCTCGTTCGTCCACGGTGAAAATCAAATTATGCGGTTGTATTATTTTCTATTAATCATTTTACTCCAAAGCCAGGTATTCGGGCAAATGATTGGTCCTGAAGCTGTTCTGTCTGCTGGAGGAATTCAGGTTACCGGCAATGTTATGATTAGCTGGTCTCTGGGAGAAACGATGATTATTACGGTTTCAAATGGTAATAATTATGTGACTCAGG
>JAGQVA010001312.1 GCA_020438265.1 Bacteroidota bacterium | reverse complement strand
CTGACTGCAACGGCACCTATAGAACCACCGAAATAACCATCGGAAATATTCTCCCAGTTAGAACCGCCATCGCGTGTCCGCCAGACACCACCACCGGTAGCTCCCATATAAAAAAGATTGGGTTTGCCCGGCACACCGGTTACTGCTGCAGATCTCCCTCCCCGGAATGGCCCAATGCTTCTCCAGGTCAGTCCATTATACAAAGATTCATCATAAGAGGTGGTTTCAACTTTTGGCGTATCCTCTTTAGTATTTCTTTTTTTTCGTTGCGCTTCCAGGTCAGAAGGCATGAAGATGAAGAGCCCAACCAGAACAGTGGCCATCATCAGGTTAGAGAATAGTTTTGTCATATTTCGTGGGGTTTGTAACTTATGTGATTAAATTAACCCCAAAATATACAATCTGTTAGAGGAAAGGCGAAATTAATTTCTAATCACCGCCACCATTTCTTCTTTTTTCCGTCCTCGTCATCCGTATCTCCTTCGACATTAATCACCGCTCCATAAGCCTTCCCGTCCCGACCATCAATCATGATGAATGAAACAATATCCGGGTTCAGCCAAACGATATACCCTTTGACCAGATACTGACTGCGACGTTTGCCTTCATAGAGAATTTTGCGCGGAGAAATGTCAGGTTTCTTTAGATCTACTTTCCTGTAATAAATTCGCTCGGGACCACGTAAATCATCCTCAGAAGGCTCGCGGGTAATAATTCTCAGTTCTTTTTTAGCTTTATCTACATTGAGAGAATAAAACTGGCTTAACTGTTCAGGCAGGATTTCATTCTTTTGGGAAGAGGGTACAAAAATAACCTTCGTTAAAGCTCCGGTTGAATCAAATTCATACAAAATCAATTCTTCCATTACCTGCTCAAAAATGGTTCTGACCGTCTGTTCTCTTCCTGTACTGTGATAATCAATGCCCTGGTATTTTTGCGTAATCAGCCACAAGCTTTTATCATCCATTTCAATAATTTCCCGAAGCATGTATTCATCGAATCGCTTGAGAGGACGAAGCCCAAAACTTTCTCTTTGTTTTTCGGCGTTTACAAGAAGTGTGGAATTGATTTCTATTTTTCGGCTCAGGTCTACTTCATCTTTAGCAAAATCAAAATTAATGACCTGATAGGCTTTGGTACCCTTTTTCTTCCCTCTCAGTACCCGGTCTGAAAGGGCAATGTATAATCTTTCCTGGTCGCTTACAGTAGGTGGAAGATGTGTTGTATAAGGCTCTTTGATATCTTTAAGCTCTGCAAAATCTTCATATTCCAGCATTTTTTGGTCCCCATTCTTCACCTGATACACCTTAAGGGTTTTGGGCTTTTGAAGAACGGTATGGTACATATTCCCTTGATTATCCATTTGAAAATGGAGGGAAATCAGTTTTCGGTTAGGAATTTTTACCCGGCCGCTATCTACTGGTGAAAGATCATTATTGAAGGTAATATAACGAATCTCCGTAGCATTATAATG
This sequence comes from Bacteroidota bacterium, assembly GCA_020438265.1. Lineage (GTDB taxonomy): Bacteria > Bacteroidota > Bacteroidia > J057 > J057 > JAGQVA01. The sequence goes on along the minus strand of JAGQVA010001312.1, from coordinate 191 downwards.
GCGGTATCCTTCTTTTTCATTTCTGAGAATATGGTCGCTACTGATTCTCACCCGACGTCTGGGATTTTCGTTTCTAAACTGAAAAAGCATGAGTTTTGAACTATCGGGAGAAGTTTCAAAATGAATATAATTTTCCCTTTTTTCTTCCTGATTCCACAACAACAGGCTTTTTATCTGTTCTCCGTCTTCGG
>JAGQVA010001311.1 GCA_020438265.1 Bacteroidota bacterium | reverse complement strand
AGAAATATCGTTACTGCCAGCCTGACCCATGATTCTCATAAACACAAATTAAAGCATTTCCTTTACAGCGGTGGCTGGAAAAAATTTGAACCGCTTTGGAATTTTCTGATTAAGACCAGGAATCTGAATAATATGCTTCCTTTGCTGGAGTCGATTTTGTCGAGGGTGAATTATGGAAGGGAGGAAAAAGTGGAAATGTTGACAGAGAAAATTCCTTCTGTAATAGTCAGTTAGCTATCAATACTAGTGGTTAGGAAACGACGCTCATCATTGGTCAACCCAAAGGTTGTCACCCTGAGCGAAGTCGAAGGGTCTAAGTCCTCATGAGTGAATTTTTATCAACCACTCACACATCAATAGGCCCTTCGACAAGCTCAGGGTGACAACAGTATTGTCGGCTTCGCCTGATTTTGAATCCCTAATAAGGGATGAATTCGTGGACGAACTTCGTTCCCGTGCTACCAGGAATGAAAAATGAGTTATGCAAATAGAAAAAAGGGTGAAAAAATACCGCCATTTTTAGTCTAGGCAACTGCAAATCCCGAATCTGGTCGTTTTACTGGAGCATGAAAACCAAGTACAATATCAGATTTGGGAATGCCCTTATCTACAAATAATTGGGCGATTTTTAAATCAGTACCATCATGGTGAACCCAAATTTTCGCATCATCTGTAACCTCAATATGTAAATAACACCCATAGGTACGTTTAGCTCCTCGCCAGCCATTAAAATAAAGTAGGTAATGACCATGCTCATCATCAAAAACAAATTGAGTTTTTATATCGCTATTTGGACGCTCACCTAGTTTTCCGGCATAAGTAGCCAGTTCCCGGGCAATTTTTCGATAGTTTCTCAATTTATCCATTTCTCAATTACTGGTTTGGTTATATTATAATTTTACACAAAAAAGAAAATAGAATAAATCTCCCCTATTCTGCCTCCCCCTCCAAAATCTCCATCAACTCCAGCCATCGATCAGACTTCGCATCCAGTTCCTCATTCAGCGTCTCCAATTCCTGGGCAAGTTCTGTAAGTTTTTCAAAGTCAGAAGTCCCTCCATTAAGCAGATCGGAGATTTCTTTTTTGCGACCTTCCATCTGATCAATCTCTCCCTCTAATTGCTCAAATTCGCGTTTTTCATTAAAGGAAAGTTTCCGCTTACGGTTGGATTTTGGTTTTTCTTTGGCGGGTTCGGCCTGAACTTCTGTTTCTTCAGATTTTTCTTCAACCGGCTCTTCCTGCTCATCCTTCCACTCCCGGTATTGAGAATAACTCCCGGGAAAGTCCTTGATTTTGCCTTCTCCCTCAAAAACAAATAAATGATCCACCATACGATCCATAAAAAATCGGTCGTGCGTAACCACCAACAGACAGCCCTGAAATGCTTCCAGAAATTCTTCCAGCTTGCGCAATGTGATAAGGTCCAGATCATTGGTAGGCTCATCCAGAATGAGGAAGTTGGGATTGGTCATCAGAATCCGCAGTAAATGAAGGCGTCTTTTCTCTCCTCCGCTGAGCGTTTCGACACGTTTGTGATGGGTAGAACGGGGAAAGAGGAAATGTTCCAATAATTGTGCGGCAGAAAGTGTCTGGCTTTTACTCAATTCTACCGTTTCGGCAGCTTCAGTTACTACTTCGATGACTCGGGCATTGTCTTTAAATTTC
>JAGQVA010001310.1 GCA_020438265.1 Bacteroidota bacterium | reverse complement strand
GCTAGCCATGCGTAAACAAGCACCTAAGACTTCTTGATGAGGGTTTTGACTGAGAGCTACTTTAAATTTTTCATTGCCGTACACAAATAAATTAGGGAAAGTTCTTTGAAAAATGGAAAGAAATGTCGAGGAGATTTTCGATATAATATTGCAGCCCCCTGAGTCCGATCTGAAAAATGGAGAGGAAGTGAGTCCTGTCTTTTCTGCAGAATTGGGCTAAGAAGGGAGAATTTCGGGCTTGAGGCTCAAAAACGATGGCCAAAATAAATGCCAAGGCCGCGATAATGAGTAGCCTATGCACTCTTTCTGGCTCACAGATCCGTGTTTTGTGGATATGAAAGCCTCTGGACTTGATGTCAGCGAAGAAGGTTTCAATTCGATATCTTTTTCGATACAAGGCTTCGGCCTCTATGGCAGAATCAAAACTGGTGAGCATATAGAGGGGATCTTTATACTTGGGATGATGCCAAAAGAAGGCATTGACCGGTCCATATCCCTGAAGAGTGATATATTGATCAGGCATGAACCAACATTTTTGACCTGCTTCCGGGAGAACGGCTCCCATTTGTAAGGCTCCTTGCATATGGGCTTCTTCACAGACCAGCGTATCTTTGGCTGTTCTGAGAACATACTGCCACTGAGCTGCTTTGCAATGGGCTTGTAGCTCTGTCCCATCAAATTCCCCATCTCCCAGGAGAATGATTTGGCAAGGCTGAAAGAGAATAGACTGAAGAATCTTTTCCACTGCTTCAAGGAGCTGACAATGCATGTGCTGGGGAAAATGTCCCTTAGGAGCCTTACGAACGACCCAACACAGGGGAATGGCGCGACTCTTCCAGATGATACTGACCATCAAAGCCATACAATCTTTCCCTACGGAAGAACCATCAATGGCTAGAAGCAACTGACCTGACTGGCTCAATGAGTGAACAATGGGGACGATATAAGGAATAAAATGGGTTTGGGTATCTGTCCATTTATTCGAGATCCAACGCTTGGCTTTTTTGATTCGACTTTCCAGATCAATCTCATCCTTCATGTGAGTGCCGAGAGATTGGAGCGATGCACGCCCACTACGAATCAGGGAACTAATCAGAGAGGCTAAGACAACTATCCGGCTAAGGGCGTGTCCTTTTACTGGCTCTGGACTTTGATGGATCAGCCATTTTTTACATCTTTACAGAACATTGTTGTGAGGGGTTTTCTGTAAAGATTGCAAAATCTGGGGAAACCCCTTACTTTTTCCCACATTTCTTTCCAAATTTTCAACCAACTTTTTGACGTACTTTTTGTGTACGGCAATGAAAGCTAGGTCTTTTATATCTATAAGAAAATACCGAAATCATTCCCCTACCCAATTAATAACCAATCCTTTACACTCACCCACCATTCCCCCAACTATTTTGGCCGCATCCAAGGTAATCTTCTGCTTACCAGAAGATAAATTCAACGTACCAATAGTCATCCGCGCCCAGGTTTGATCGAGGGCTTCAGGACGGCCTCCAACTCTGTCATGATTAATAGAAATCTGCGGAGTAAATGCTTCTGAAACAACCTGTTTTACCGATTGGTTGCCAACACCTACCCTAACTTCTGATCCCAAATTAGCTGGCAAAGCAGTGTACAACATCGCTACCTGATATTTCCCGGGTCTGATCACTTCAAT
>JAGQVA010001309.1 GCA_020438265.1 Bacteroidota bacterium | reverse complement strand
GTATGCAATACGCCGCTACAAACGGACCTACCTTTTTACACAACCCCAGGGCTACGAGAAAATAGAAAATGACAAACAAAAAAGTGAATACACAGCTCAAGAGGTGGTCATCCTGTTGATGAAATTACTTTGTCATTTTCTATTATTTATTTGGAGTTACCTTTTAATACCCAAGGTAAACAATTGAAAATCAATCACATAAAAGGCTGCTTAGAGAAATCCCCTCACGAACAAAGCCCCCTATAATAATCCCCAAACTCCGACCACGAACTCAACCCCAAATCCTTCTCCTCATAGTCCTTTCTCACTCCGGAGATAAAACTTCTTATGTTTGTATTAACTCCATTGACAATCATATTATGAAGGAGATAGTCTCCCCAGGCTTCTTTACCGCCTGCCATTCCAAGGCCGATTAATTCGTCTTCTTCGAGATAACAGAATACAGGATCATGACCACTGCTTTGAAGGGAATGGATGATTTCATTGCCAATCCGCTTAAGGTGGTCGTTGCTTTTTTGATCGTGATCTCTGTTTTTGGATCTCTTTTTTTCCAGTTTTTCTTTTTCCTTATCATCCAGTAGGTTGACAAAGTCGAGAAAATTGACATAGGCATTGATCGATTCTACTTTGGAAGGAACCTGCAGAATTGCCAGACAGAAAATAGCGTCCTTTTCAAATTGCATGATATTGAAGGGTTAAAATATAATTATGGATGATTAGAGCTTAAAATGCTAATATGTTAAAGGATATGAAACTAAATATAATACCTGGGGTTAAAAATAAAATATCTATGTTTTACCAGGTATATGGCAATACGATATATCAGGTTGTTTTGTTGTAATAACAAAAAATAAGATGGGCCTCTTTATGAAACCCATCTTTCTTATGTTTATGTATTGACGCTGTCTTGCTAGTCTAAAAAATTAACTCAGAGTGCTTGAAAACCAGGAACGCTGAGGCAAAATTAATTATCAAATTCTCTGTGCCTCTGTACCTCCGTGTTTTATCTTAAAAATGGCTCTCTGCCACAGCTTCTCCCCTAATTCAGCACCGTATAAGGCAAATTCAAAAAATTCCCCTTAAACGTTTTCTCTTCTTCTGTAAATAAATCTACAGCGGTAAATTCAAACAGACCGGAAACGGTCAGGTTGGTTGCGTCATTATTGGTGATGGAGATCCAGCCGGGGATTCCTTCGACAAATTCGGAGGAGAATTGCTGGTTGCCAATGATAAATGTTCCCATTCCGGCGTCGCAGTAGTCCGCAAAACTCCCGGATTTGCACTGGGTATTGGGGCCGACGAGTGTAGAATCATTGCCGAGATCACCGGTATCGTAGGTTTTCAGAAGGATTCCATTTTCGGGGGGCATTTGCCAGTCCCAATTTGACACACTTATGACTAATGTCCCTCCATCAACATTGACTCTGATGTCAAGTCTTCTTCCAGCCTCGCCAAACTGCACTTCTTTATACAAAGTGTTATTAAAAGCGGTGATGGAATGGGAGACACTGTCAAGGGTCAGGGTCATAGAACCCGTGGGAGCGGGTGGATTATTATCTGGTTGACAGCTCATGATGGCAAGACTTGCCAATACAAAAAATAACAGGTTTTTCATGGAGTTGATTTGATTGAATGATTTCATGGATTTATGATAGTTAGTGTGATCT
>JAGQVA010000129.1 GCA_020438265.1 Bacteroidota bacterium | reverse complement strand
ACAGAGAGCGCAGCATTGCCTTTTGCAAGAAGAGACATAAAGTTGGAAATATTTCCTCCCGGACAAGCGGCTACCAAAAACATGCCCAGTGCCATACTTGGACAAGGTTTGATTAACCAAACCAAACCCAAAGTAAGAGCCGGTAAAGCGATAAACTGGGAAATTACTCCCACCAGGGGAGATTTTGGATTTTTGAGAAGTCTTTGAAAATCTTCAACTTTTAGTTCCAACGCCACACCAAACATGATGATCATCAGGGTGAGGTCCAGAAAAAAAAGGCTTTGTTCAGAGAAATTCAGCGTTACGCTATCCAGGTTCTCGCACATATTATTGAGTTTTGGTAGGGGCGGATAAATATTGGGCGAAAATATAGATATAATAAAAAGTTGCTTTGATATACGATTGAAGAGTAACGATATTCGATATGCGAAGTATTTGATTTACAGATAGGTAAGCACTTCTTAAATCGAATATCGCTAATCCTTGTTCGTATATCATAACGCTCTAAATAGTTATATCTAATATTGACAAAATACTTTTACATATTCTCTACTTATCCTTAACCCGATTAAACGAAAGGGCCTTCAGCATCCAGTCTGGCAATGGCTTTTCCGGATTTCTCTTTTTCATATTGAGATACCAGCCCAGTTTTTTCAATATGGGAACTTTATGGGTTTCCACAAATTCAATGAGGGTTCCGTCGGGGTCTTCGATATAGGAAAACAGGCCGGCTGCTTCTCCCATGTCAAACACAGTTCCCATAGCAGCTGAACTATCTACCGTAAAAGGATGACCTTTTTGAGCGCATTCTTCTCTGAGTTCGTCCATTCCAAAGATGTCAAAACAAAGGTGAATGAATCCCAGGTCTCCCCAGAATCGGTTTTCAAAGATTTTTTTAGGTTCGCGATCCAGTGCTCTTACCAGTTCTATATGGCTAGGGCCAAAGATGCGACTAAACCCGCCTTTTCGAGGCTGCGAATGTTTGAGTAAAACCCGTTGCACTTTCGCATTACCACCGGGAAGGCCTGCAAAATCTTCAAAAACTCCTTCCTTATCATAAACGACCGTATCGTATCCCAAAATGTCACTATAAACAACACGTGCTTTATCAATATCTGAAACGCCAATCATTACCCCTTCAGGCCCTCCTGTGAGGTGTGGACCATCGGTAAACCAGTTATTGGCTTCGACAGGCTGGAAAATATTGCCATAAGGGTCGCGCACAAAAAAATGTCTTTTACCAGAAGGATCCTGAGAAACCTTATTTAATACATCCCGCTTGTTTCTTGTCTGAGTAAATTTTGCGTAAAGGCTATCTACATCAATACATTTCATTCGGGCAACAAAAATCCCCAGATCTCCCAGTTGAGGCTGAAATTCAGGAGGCTGGGGAGTACGGCTGGTATATTGCCAGATTTCCATACCACCTCCACCCTGAAGGTTGGTAGCCAATATAGCGTGGCGTTGCTGAGGTTTTCCTCCGGTATAAGGGAGCATCAAATTTGCTTCAGCAGCTTCTTCAAAAATAGGAATATCCATCCCGAAATTTTGCCGGTACCATTTCCAGGCTTCATGCACATGAGGAATTCCAATACCAATCTGCTGAATTCCACTGATGATTTTGCTCATAATTGATGTAGATTGAGATTTCAGATTTTTAGGTTCAATATTAAGTAGGGCTGGCAGATCTGGCCAGTTTTAGGAAGAGAGGAGGAATAAAACGTTTGAAATACACCAGCATGGTTTCTTTTCCTCCAATGATGATTTCTTTTTTATTCTTTTTGACTCCTTTCAGGATTTTTGCTGCACAAAGTTCAGGAGACATTCCCTTTTCCTGATTGGCATCCATTTGCCCTGATCGGGAGCCATCTTTGGTTACTGCGTTGACAGATATTTGCGTGCGAATAAAGCCAGGGTTAACCATGGTTACCCTGATGTTTTTATCAGCAAGTTCGAAGTAAAGCGTTTCAAAAAAACCCTCCAGGGCATGTTTGGAAGCAGCATAAGCCGATCGCATGGGAAAACCAAACTTCCCTGTCAGACTACTGATCACAATGATATGCCCAAATCCATGCTCAATCATCGAAGGAAGCAGGGCCTTGGTCATCGCCACCTGGCCAAAAAAATTGGTTTCCATCACTTTCCGGTCAATTTCCATGGGGGTTTCCCAAACCCAGGAACGCTGGCTGATTCCTCCATTATTCACCAGATAGTCGATAGACCCTTTTTCTGCAATTACCTGACTCACCTTTTGTTTCATTCCTTCCTGGTCTGTAAGATCTAAAGGAACCACTGTCACTTTTGATGCCTTATCCCCACAATTCCCTTTGACTCTTTCCAGTTCTCCTTCTCTTCTGGCCGAGATAATGACTTCAGCCCCTTCCTCTACAAAAGCATAAGTCAAAGCCTCACCAATGCCAGAAGAAGCTCCTGTAATCCAGACACGTTTATGATGAAAATCCATAGGTTAACATTTGTCAGGTTTTCAAATCAGACCGGCAAATATAGAAACATTTCAACTGACATACTGCCATATTGACAATCAATTTCGGTCAAATCGGCAATTTTAGGGCAGTGGCACTGGTATTGATAGAAAAATGACGAATCAATTAACTATAAAACTCTATGAGTAACGAGAACAGATCAGACGACATTTTCCAAAATCTCAGAGATAGTCTTAGTGATTTTGGGAAAAAGGTCGGAAACTTTATGGACGAGACTTTTAGTAGTGAAGGCCAGGCAGGGGAGTTAAGAGTCCGTACGGATGTCTACCAGACGAAAGACAGTTATGTCATCGAACTGGAGCTTCCAGGTATGAGAAAAGAAGAGGTTTCTATCCAGATTCACGATGGGATCCTGAATGTAAAAGGAGAAAAAAAGGTACCTGAAGGGAGCCAAAATCATGCTTATGAAAAGCAAGAGCGTCAATTTGGATATTTCCTGCGCTCATTTCCCTTACCGGTGAGTGCCGTTGTTGATAAAGTAAAAGCCAAATACGAGTCCGGCGTATTGGCGATCCGATTTCCACGTAATGCGGAAGCGGAAGAAGAAACCGGAAATATTAATATCGACTAAAAAAACAAAATAAATATTTCAGATGAGCAAAATTATTGGAATAGATTTAGGAACGACCAACTCCTGTGTGGCAGTTATGGAGGGTAACGAGCCCACAGTAATTGTTAATGCAGAGGGAAAGAGAACTACACCATCGGTAGTTGCATTTACTAAAGATGGTGAAAGGATCGTAGGTGAGCAGGCCAAAAGACAGGCCCTGGCTAACCCAACCAAAACCATCCGTTCGATTAAAAGATTCATGGGAGCTACTTACAGCGACTCCAGAAAAGATAAAGATGGTATTTCTTACGAAGTAACCAGCGGACGTAATGGTCTTGCCGTTGCAAAAGTAGATGACAGAACATATACCCCTCAGGAAATTTCAGCGATGATTCTTCAGAAAATGAAGAAAACAGCAGAAGATTACCTGGGATTTGAAGTAAAAGAAGCGGTTATCACTGTACCTGCTTACTTCAATGACTCACAGCGTAATGCAACCAAAGAAGCCGGAGAAATCGCCGGTCTGAAAGTTCGCAGGATTATCAACGAGCCTACTGCAGCCGCTTTGGCTTATGGTCTTGACAAACAGGACAAAAACGTAAAAGTCGCTGTATTTGACCTCGGTGGTGGTACATTTGATATTTCTATCCTCGAATTGGGGGATGGCGTATTTGAAGTACTTTCAACCAATGGTGATACTCACCTGGGTGGTGATGACTTTGACCAGATAATTATCAACTGGCTGGCAACCGAGTTTGCTCAGGAGCATAATGTAGATCTGAAAAAAGATCCCAAAGCATTGCAGCGTCTGAAAGAAGCTGCTGAAAATGCTAAAATTGAGCTTTCTACCATGAGCAATACGGTGATTAATCTGCCCTATTTGTACATGGATTCCGACGGCCCTAAACACCTCGAAAGAGAGCTGAGCCGTGCCAAATTTGAGCAACTTGCCGACAGACTGTTTACTCGCTGTCTGACACCTTGTAAAGAGGCTCTGAAAGCTGCCAAACTGTCTATCGACGAGATTGATGAGGTCATTCTGGTAGGAGGTTCTACCCGTATTCCCAAGATTCAGGAACTGGCTAAAGACTTCTTCAAGCGCGAGCCTAATAAAGGGGTAAACCCTGATGAAGTAGTTGCAATCGGTGCTGCGATCCAGGGTGGTGTACTTTCAGGTGATGTTACCGGAGTATTGTTGCTTGACGTAACTCCTCTTTCACTGGGTATCGAAACAATGGGAGGCGTATTCACCAAATTAATTGATGCCAATACCACGATCCCGACCAAAAAATCTGAAGTATTTTCTACGGCTTCTGACAACCAGACTTCAGTAGAAATTCATATCCTTCAGGGAGAAAGACCGATGGCTTCTGATAACCGTACCCTGGGTAAATTCCACCTGGACGGTATTCCACCAGCTCCAAGAGGAATTCCTCAGGTAGAAGTGTCTTTTGATATTGATGCTAACGGTATTCTGAATGTGAGTGCAAGAGATAAGGCGACTGGAAAAGAGCAGAAAATCCGTATTGAAGCTTCAACCGGTCTGAGTGATGCTGAAATTGACAGAATGAAACGTGAAGCTGCTGAAAACGAAGAAGCGGATCAGAGACGCAAGGAAGAAGTTGATAAAATCAACGCAGCAGACGCACTGATTTTCAGCACTGAAAAGCAGTTGAAAGAACTCGGAGACAAACTTTCCGAGAACCACAAAACTGCCATTGAAGGAGCACTCAGCGAGTTGAAATCAGCTCATGAAGCGAAAGACTTTGATAAAATCGAAGCAGCTACAGCAGCACTGAATACTGCATGGCAAAATGCTTCCACTGAATTGTATCAGGCTCAGCAACAAGCTGGCGCTCAGAATCCTGGCGGAGAACAACAAACACCTCCTCAGAATGATGGCGACGGTGATGTAACTGATGTCGAATACGAAGAGGTTGATGAAAAATAATAGTTAAATTGATTCACAAAAAGCCACGCTGAGTTTTCAGGGTGGCTTTTTTTATGCCTGAAGTTTTTTCAGCCTTTGCTGATAAGTCTGTAAATAATTTCGCTTAAAACGATCAGGTAGATAGGAGCAATCAATAAGCTGAATAACTTTATCAGCATTGGATAACATGAGTGAGAATATTTCTTTTCGCTGGCTTTTCAATAATCCTGCTTTATCAGCCAGTAAATGAAACTGATTCCCGATTTTCCCTTTTGTCATATTTCCGGGTAATAAGGCATCCTCCAATGCAAAATCAGAATCATCAATATGAATTCTGGTGTTTAACAGGTCATAGGCAGGACTTAATCGAAAATCACCAAATGAAGTTTCAATGATGGAAAAATTCTTAAAATGGGCATCTCCATTTGCGAAAAGGTAATTGAAAATCAACAGTTTAAAGAGTTTAGGCGCTTCTAACTGATAGGCGGGCAAATATCTTTTCATTAAGTCAAATAATTCCAGATAATTACCCTGATACTTATAATTTTCACCATGTGTTTGAGGTGTTCTCCCCGCTAATGAAGCAAAATCTTCACATGCCCATTTTTCTCCATTTTCCTTGACGTCAAAACGTTTGGTCAGATAAGCAGGAGAACCATCTTTAAAAAAGATCAGCACATTTTCAACCGTTTCGATCTGAAAAACCTGCCTGGCAATTTGCATGGTAAGGTGTTCATTGGCTGGCATCTGTACGGGATTTTTGCCAAAAACTGGTATTGGCTTTAAAATGTACTCCCCTCTTTCTCCTTCTTCGGTCAGCCGGAGTTTATTTTTCTCCAAAATGACAGAAAATTTTTCCTGGACTCCTGATATAGAAATCCTCTTCTGATTTTCATGAAATAAATCATCATCCAATTCATTCGTAGATGGAGAATAATACGGCAAAATATGTGAGACTTTACGCCCTTTAAACATTCTCCTTCGGCAAGTAATACTGTAGGTATCATATCCTGTAGCCAAAGTACCAGGGCAGTGATTTATGATCGGTAGATTCATATTTTAGGCTGGTATTTTCTCAACTGTTACTGCCCCGATTGTATCAAATCTGGCAGTAGCAAGTAGTAAACCGAAGTAATCATCCTCATCAATCCGCAAAAGGTTGCATACAAGACGCTTATTGTTCCCTTCCGGAAGCATATTGAAAAAAAACGGAAAAATCTGATCCTGGTGATGTATTTGTTGGTTTTTAGGTAAAGTCAAACTGATCGAAGGTTTATAACTATCTGTTAACCAGTTATCATGATACTCAAACACAAATTTGCCATTGTCAGCTTGAGTAAGGATACCCGCTTCTTCTCCTTTGTAAAATACCAGCGCTTTTCTCATTCTTTAATAGATTGAAGATTTTTCACTTTCAAACATAATTCCATTCCCAGAATGTCCGCGATTTTGGTAAGTGTAGCTAGAGTTGGGTTTCCCTGTTCCCGCTCTATTTTATACAAAGTATTGACACTGATTCCCGCAAGTTCTGCTAATTGAGGCTGAGTGACTCTCAGGGTTTTTCGCCTTACCTTTATTTGATCCCCAATCATGTAAATGATAGTTTAGTGTGATTTTTGTGTGAATATAATAAAGTCGGTTAAATTATTCAATGAAAATCACATTATAATTGGATTTGGGCTACGTTTTTTAAAAAAGAACTCTCTCGCAACCCTGCCTGATTTCCAGAAACAGCGTTATCCAGTTAATGAAATATTATATTTGCCAAAGTATCAGCTCCAAAAACTGAAAAACCTACATTCAATCTATTGTTCATGCGTAATCCTATTGACTGGCGGGACCATTTTATCCGCTTCTTTTTTATTACCCTGGGAGTATTCCTGGGATTTGGTTTAAATACCTGCAATTCAAATCAGAAAGAAAAAGCCCAGGTAGATTTATACCTGGATGGTCTGGTTGACGAATTAAAAGAAAATCGACAAATACTGAATGAGTCTTTAACTTATCACAAACACCTCCTGGAACAATTGCAAAATGAAACAGCTAAGGCCAATTTAATCCTGAATCCTGCCCATGTTAGCAATATTTCATGGACATTAGCCAATAATGAAATATTTAAGAAACACCTTGATAATGGCTTGTATAAAAACCTTTCATTGGTGTATCAATATCATCAGGAATTAATTGATCTTCATAACGAAGCATCTCGTTTGATGAGCGAAATGAATGTCCTGGGCCCACTATACTCTCTCAGTATTGTAGATAAACAATGGACGCGAGAACAAGAAACCGAATTAGATATCATTGTAAAACTGGGTTGGGTCCCCATTTTTGAAACCTGGACTTCCACAGAGGAATTGTATCTCAAACACATAGAAAGTGTTCTCAATGAGATCGAAAACAGGTAGTAGTGCGCATTTTTTAGCGTCGTGTAGTTGAGCCTCGCTCAATCAAATGAGACTTTAAAGTCAAAGGATGAGGCACTTTAAACCCATCCGGATGTTCGATTTGCCTCAACAACATTTTCACAGCCTGTTGTCCCAATTCATACATAGGAAGAGAAACCGTAGTCAAACCAGGCTTCACAAACCGGGTAAAATTCTCATTATTAAACCCGGCCACAGCTATGTCATCCGGGACGCGTAAACCAGCATCTTCAATAGCCAAAACTGCACCCATCGCAGCACTGTCAGAAACAGCCATTATTGCATCAGGGCGATTATTCAATTCCAACAACTGTTTCGTGGTTTGTTCTCCACTTTCTACCCGAAAGCCACTGTGAATAACCCAGGCGGGATTATATTCCAGACCATATTTCCTCAGAGCCTGTTCATATCCTTTTATGCGTTGTTCACTCACCAATAAACCCCTGGGCCCTGCAATATGTGCAATTCGCCGGTATCCTTGTTCGATCAGATGAGAAACCAACCGAAAAGCAGCATCGACATTATCCATCACCACTTTTGGGGCTTTAATGCAATCGATTACCCTGTCAAATAAAACAAAGGGAATTCCCCTTTCCTGAAGGTCTGTGATGTGATCGTATTCTTCTGTCTCTATCGAGATAGAAATCATTAATCCATCTACCCGATTGGCAAGAAGGGTATTGATGACCGCCTTCTCCGTTTCCAGAGATTCATTAGACTGGCAAATGATAATCTGATATCCTGCCCGGGAAGCAATCTCCTGGGCTCCGCTTACCGCATGGGAAAAATAGGGGAAGTCTATCCGGGGTACAACCAGGCCAAGTGAATAGGTTTTATGCCCTACCAGGCCCAAAGCAAGACGATCCGGCTGGTAGTTCAGTTCTTTGGCGAGCTTCTGAACCGCCACTCTGGTAGCCTCCTTTACATTGGGGTGATCACGTAACGCACGGGAAATGGTAGACTTGGAAACGCCCAGTTTTTTTGCAAGATCCTTAATGGTTACAGCCCTTTTGATCATAGTTGTAAATATACTGATTCGCCTAATTTTCAGAGAAATTTACTTGCCCCCAAATTAGTTTTTTATGCAACCGTTCCCAATTCAAAAACTTAACTACCTGATTCTAAATCTGTTGGAGATATGAATTTCTTTTGTTATATCGAATAAAATTTTCGCCCATTAACCCCCGAGCTTATGAAAAATCTCTTTGACATGAAAGGAAAGGTAGTCGCAATCACTGGCGGTGGAGGCGTGCTTGGGGGAACCATCGCCCAAAGTATGCTGGAAGCCGGAGCAAAGATTGCCATTTTGGATCTCCGTGAAGAAATGGTGAATCAGCGAGTGAAGGAACTCAAAACAATCAGTGTAGAAGTGATGGGTTTGACTACCAACGTTCTTGATCAGAAACTACTGGAAACAAACAGAGATGCCATTGTCAATCAATGGGGACAGATAGATATTCTCCTGAATGCAGCAGGGGGAAATATGGCGGGTGCTACCATTGGCCCGGATCAAACCATTTTTGATCTTTCCATTGAAGCATTTCAGAAAGTAACCGAATTAAATCTCAACGGATCGGTCTTGCCTTCCCTGGTTTTTGGCCAGCAAATGGCCAAACAAAAACATGGTGTAATTATCAATTTTTCGTCCATGACCGCGCAAAAAACCATTACCAGAGTAGTGGGCTATTCAGCTGCCAAAGCGGCTATAGATAATTTTACCAAATGGATGGCAGTCGAAATGGCCCGAAAATTTGGAGAAGGAATCCGTGTGAACGCGATTGCCCCTGGTTTTTTTGTGGGAGATCAAAATAGAAGATTACTTTTAAATGAAGATGGAAGCCTGACAGACCGTGGAAAAACCATTATTGAACATACACCGATGGGAAGGTTTGGCGAAGCGGAAGAATTGAATGGGACGATTCAGTATTTGTGTAGTGAGGCTTCGAGGTTTGTAACGGGAATTGTGATTCCGATTGATGGAGGGTTTAGTGCTTTTAGTGGAGTTTAAAAAAAATGGTTTCTCTTTGATCAGGTTTTGACCTGATCAAAGAGAAACATAACAAATAATAATATGATTCAATCCTGGCGATGGTACGGTCCCAATGACCCGGTTAGCCTTTCTGACATTTTGCAGGCAGGTGCGAAAGGAATTGTACATGCCCTTCACCACGTTCCTCTGGGAGAGGTATGGACGGTGGAGGAAATCCAAAAAAGGCAACAGCTCATTGAGTATAATGAAGCAGAAGAGCGCCCCAGAGATCTGCGGTGGATTGTGGTGGAAAGCATTCCTGTGCATGATGATATTAAAACGGGGGGGCCCAATCGGGATAAATATATTGCCAATTACCAGCAATGTATTCGGAATCTGGCGGAATGCGGGATCAAAACCATCTGCTATAATTTTATGCCCGTCATAGACTGGACGCGTACGGATCTCATGTATTCGATGCCTGATGGTTCCAAAGCTTTGCGGTTTGATATGGTTGCTTTTGCAG
>JAGQVA010001308.1 GCA_020438265.1 Bacteroidota bacterium | reverse complement strand
ACTCCGCCCGCCCGTGTCTTCTTTCTTTAAGATTCCTGTCTCAATCAAATCTTTGATATCTCTTAGTGCCGTATCCGGTGAAGACTTTGTCATCTTCGCCCATTTGGAGGTTTTTAGTTTCCCTTCAAATCCATCCAGGAGCTTATTGAGCATCAGTCTTTGCCGACTATTTAAAACAGTTTCTTTATGCCTATCCCAAAAATCAGCTTTATACAGGACTCGTTTCATCGTTTCCTCAGTAGATATCAATGCCCGGAATAAACAATTTAAAAACCAATCCAACCACTCTGTAATATCACCGCTACTATGCTGGACCTCCTGCAAAATTTTATAGTAAACCTCTCTTTCTATCAATATCTGGCTTGAAAGACTATAAAATCGTTGCGAACTATTTTCCGAACGTGCCAGTAACATATCTGATAAAGCTCTTGCGATTCGTCCATTTCCGTCATCAAAAGGATGGATAATTATGAACCAGAAATGTGCAATGGCTGCTTTTAATACAGCATCTATTTTCGTTTCCTGATTGAACCAATTCAAAAATATATCCATTTCCAATTTAACACGCGCAGCTGAAGGTGCCTCAAAATGAACCCTTTCTCGTCCCATTGGTCCAGAAACGATTTGCATCTCGCCAGTACGATAGCACCCGGTATCTATTCTGTGCATGCCACTCCATCCAGTGGGGAATAATGCTGCATGCCATCCAAATAATCGTTCTTCATGAAGAGGTTCCTTGTATTTTTGAGTTGCATCCAGCATCATCTCCACTACTCCCTCAACGTCTCTGGATGCATGAACCATACCGGCGTATTCCATTCCCAATCTTCTCGCAATAGAGGAACGAACCTGCTCATAGTTTAGCTGTTCTCCTTCAATCTCTGATGATTTTAACACATCAAGTGTTAGCGTTGATAAGATTGCTTCCTCCTTAAAGGTAAATCCCAATGCCTCCATTTGCCCAAAAATCTTTCCCTGTAAGTGCCTTACTTTCCCTAAAATCGCATTGATTGCTCTATCATCCCAGGTGAACTGAGGCCATTGATCATATTGATAGATGTATTTTGCCATTAGGGATTCTTTGCTTTGCGGTAAATATATGAAATATTCCCCGCAAATTTAAGGGAAATAAAAGCTTTATTCCCCGCATATAGCTTCTAAAGTATCTCCTGGCAGGTCGGTTCTTGGCACTTCATTCATCATTCTTAAAAAAAAATCAACCCATTTTCATTTCTTAACCCAGATCAATGAAATTGGAATGCGCCTGAGATAATTTTGTTTTCATAATCATTAATCAAAATCAAAAAATGGAAATTATGAAAGCTATTGAATGTCTAAAGTACGGAGCCTCTGAAAACCTTGTATTAACAGAAGTCGAAAAACCAACCCCCAAAGACAATGAAGTGCTTATTAAGATACATGCTACTTCGGTAACAACCAGCGATGTCCTGATTCGTGGATTGAATGCATCACCAATAGCGAGGTTTATGGTTCAGCTGATATTTGGCTTTGGAAAACCCCGAAATCCTATTTTAGGAATGGTCTCTTCAGGTGTGATAGAAAGTAAAGGCAAAAATGTTACATCATTCGATATTGGAGATGAGGTTTTTGCTTATGGTTCTGTTTCACCAACAAAGCGACATTTTGGTTCTTATGCTGAATATATA
>JAGQVA010001307.1 GCA_020438265.1 Bacteroidota bacterium | reverse complement strand
GGAAAAAGTTCATATTAACTACTTTCCAGAAAGTTGGCAGCGCAAATTTTTGTCGTGCAATAATGGTAATTTTTGTTCCGCCCGGATCTTTGGCAAATCGCACCATTCCATCATCAAAATCAGCAGAATCATTTTGACTTTGAACTGTCCTCCACCAGATTTCCCGCTGGTCAGGTTTGTATTTCAAACACTCTATTTTCCCTACATCAATAAATTTCCCGTCAAATAAGATCATCCAATTGGGCTGAGGAAGATAAATATCCCGTTCTGCCTGATGAATCACCCGGCCTTTTTGATTTTTCTTTACAGGAACCACAAGACCGCCGATATTATCATACATCATCTGGACAGCCTGACTAATTTCTACCTTTTCAATAAAATCTTCATAAGGAACAGGCAGGATTTTGGAGAATTCAAACAGGACAGATTCATCAATATACCTCCATTTGATTCCATTACGGTCTGGTTCGGTATGTTGTAAAATCTGAATAAATGGGCGAACGTAGTTTTCAACCGCTTCAAAATCCTCATCGGCAAATTTTTCAAGATCCACTCCCAGCCCGACTTCCTTTCGGTAAAGCTGATCCTTGTTGTACATGACCTGCCAGGCCTTTTGGGCTTTGGAAATGCTCACCAGCAAATAATTGATAGCAATCATCATCCAGTGCGCCACGGGGTGATCGTCAATATCTTTGATCAGGGGAGTAATGATTCCATTAATCTGTTCATCATAAACCTGCTTAAAAGGGAAATACTCTGTATTGACTTCCTGCAACCAGGGTTGGGAAAGTTTCTGAATGGCTGGAATGCTATTTCGCTTCAGGACGGAATCACGCAAAAATGGAGAGATTTTCTCCCAGCCCTGATATACATTCAAGTCACCCTTAATCTGATAATTTTCAGGAAGTCCTGATTTTTTTAAAGCAGCACCGTGAATATTTGAGGCATAAGGATCGAGCCCCATCTTTAACGCTCCTACCCAATCGCACAACAACACATGATTTCCGGCAATCATCGTTCGGGTTTCCAGGGGCCGTGAATGTCTGCTACCCTGACTTCCGTGATTACTGATAAATGCATCGATGATGTTAAAATCAGCGGAAACATAAGTCAATAAACTCGTTGCTACTTCTCCCGGGTCGAACCGATGCTGGTAGTGATAGGTTTTGGCGCGAAGCGGGAGAATATGGATCAGGTTGTTTAGACACAGGGAAAAAAGGTTGGCTTCATCAGATTTATTCTTGGCAAAATTGATGGTAAAATTTGCCTTCACCCAATGCTCCGAAATTTCTTCTCCAACTAAAGGATCTCCTTTGGGAAAAACATCATCGATCAGATTTTCGCTTAAATTGACGATATCATAGGGTTGCTGACCAGGAGTTTCAAATTTGTATCCAAGTAAATCCGCCAAAATCAGCACATCGCGGTTTTCCAGCCAGAGATCAGCGTCTCCCGGACTGTCTGCTACCATGATATTTGCAAACCCTTTCTGGCACAAAAGATCGATCAAATGCTCTACCAGTTCGGGGTCCGTTCCGGTAGTGGAATGGATATCAAACATATTCAGATCAGGTTTGATCAGAATGAGAAACTTCTTCTGAGCCAGTTTGCTTGATTTCCACGCTTCCTGAATGATTTCCCAAAAATCAGCCTTTTCCAATGCTTCTTCCAG
>JAGQVA010001306.1 GCA_020438265.1 Bacteroidota bacterium | reverse complement strand
ATTTTATCGGTCCAATTACCATGTCAACAGATCATTTGACTTCCAGGATTTATATAAAAGAATCAAATATCCGGATATCGCCAAGGATGTGGGAATTCAGGGTATAGTCGTTTTGAGAGTCTATATCGATGAAAATGGGGAATACAAAAATCATAAGGTTCTACAAACCCCTCATCCTATCCTGACTAAAACAGTAGAAAAAGAAATTGCCCATCTAAAAATCAAACCTTTTACAGAAGATGGGCGAGGCCGAAAAATTGTGGTGAATTTACCGTTCCGGTTTCATTATATAAGATGATCATACTCCCATTTTCAGATAATTAAAAATCTCTTCATCCGTGCAAAATCTAATCACCAAACTCTGGAATATTCTCCGATATTCATCCACACAGCTGGAAACAGGCATCGATGACATCCTCTTCCAAAATCGCGAAAAGGAATACGGCGCTTATATGCTCCGCAAAAATTATCCCTGGCATTTGATGACGGCTTTGGGGCTGGCTGGGTCGTTGTTTTTGTATGCTTGTTTTTTGCCGGTTTGGCTGGGGTGGATGGTTCCGAAAAATGTAACGCCTCAACCAGGATCTATAAAGTGTTTTCCTGATTGTCATTTTTTAGAACCGCTACCATCTCCTCCTTATGGTCAAGAGATTCATTCGGGTAATCATATTATTTTTAGGATTCCCAAACCTGCTCTTATCGAAGAGATTCGGTATTGGGGAAATGAGGCAGACAAAATTAATACGATTGATACTTTAGCCCTAATCACTGATCCCTTTCAAAGTCCATCTCAGGAAGACAAAGAAAATAATCCAGCGTTAGACAGTTTAATTTTTGACCCTTTTTTCAATGAGACGTTTGATGAAGAGGAGGAAATACCAGAATGGATGTGTATTTGTGATAGCGGCCATCTTTTTCTTGATCCCGGAGAATTTATCTTTGTAGAAGAAGAGCCCGTTCCAATTAATATGGATGCAGTTTTAAAATGTATTGGGATACCTGTCCTTGATCCTCATCAAACAACCACTTTTTATGTATTCAGAATATTAGTAGACAATAAGGGAAATTATCAAAAACATCTCATACTCAGAGGAGATGGCTCTTTTGTTCAACATTCAATAGAAACATGTTTGCCCAATTTGAAATTCACTCCGGCAATCCAGGGTGGAAGACCGATTCCTTTTTGGGTGAATATTCCTTTTCGGACCGAGATTTTGCATTGATATTTTCTCTATCTATTTTGCCCGGGTTGAAACGCCGGGCCAATAGTCGGGACATTGGGCGGATGTATCCGCAGGATTTTATTTTATCTCCGATAAATAATAAATATGCATAGAGTCTATGCAGAAACATCCCAGACCATTGCGCCGCCATTTTACCATTGCACAACCATTTCACCATTGCGCCGCCATTTTAATGCGGCGCAACATCAATATTAACACTCTATAACTCAAATATTTCCTTTTTTCAACAAAAAAGTTATCTTTATTATTACACTGCATGAATAAGAAGCCACAATAAACGATTTTGATGTTTGTTTTTGATGTTTTGGGCCTACCCTTACAGGGGTAGGCTGTTTTTTATGGCTTTTATTCTTCTCCAATTCCTATATACATTTCGATATTCATATTAAATGAAAATTAAATTATTCCCATACAAGGAAATATTTTCATTT
>JAGQVA010001305.1 GCA_020438265.1 Bacteroidota bacterium | reverse complement strand
GACCGATATGGGAAGGAAAAAGGTGTGG
Organism: Bacteroidota bacterium; assembly: GCA_020438265.1. Classification (GTDB taxonomy): domain Bacteria; phylum Bacteroidota; class Bacteroidia; order J057; family J057; genus JAGQVA01. The sequence continues at coordinate 1,648 of JAGQVA010001305.1, read as the reverse complement.
ATCGTTCGGCGTTGGATCAGGCTTTTGCGGATGGGATGGCTAAGGCTTATGAAGCTTTCCCTGATCATGCTGATATTGCTGCGATTTATGCTGAAGCCTTAATGGACCTTCATCCCTGGGACCTTTGGAACAAAGACGGATCACCCAAATCCTGGACACCAAAAATTGTAGAAGTGCTTGAAGCACAGCTCAAAAAATGGCCCAAACATCCCAGTGCCAATCATTTTTATATCCACGCGGTAGAAGCTTCATTTGATCCTGATCGCGCCAATGCCAGTGCAGATCTCCTGATGGATTTGGTTCCGGGAGCAGGGCATTTATTACACATGCCTTCGCACACTTTCATCCGCAGCGGCCAATATCACAAAGGTTCTATTGCCAATGAAAACGCAATTAAAGCGGATAGTATGTACGTGGCTGGTTGTCATATTGCTGGAGTATATCCACTTACCTATTATCCGCATAATTATCATTTTCTGGCAGCTACGGCTACCCTGGAGGGTAGGGGAGAGGTCGCTATAGAGGCTGGTTATCAGGTTGCGGCTCACGCCAATATGGAACTCATGAAAGAACCCGGATGGGGAACTTTGCAGCATTTTTATACCATCCCTTATAATATGCTTGTAAAATTTGGGCAGTGGGATCAGATTCTTGCCCTTCCGGCACCATCTGAAGATTTACACTATCCCAGAGCAATCTGGTATTATGCTCGTGGAATGGCATTTACTGCAAAAGGAGACATTGACCGTGCTTATGATGAATGGCTATTGCTTCAGGAAGAAGGCCGCCACCCGGGTGTTAAGGAAATTACAGTCTGGGATATTAATACAGTGAGCGATTTGGTGGAAATAGCCACGTTGGTTCTGGAAGCTGAAATAGCGGTAAAGGAAGGCGATTTTGCTCATGCGATTTCACAATTTGAAGCTGCGGTAGAAAAAGAAGACCAATTAAATTATAACGAACCCCCAGACTGGTTTTTCTCCGTCAGGCATCATCTGGGAGCAGCTTTGATTGAAGCGGAAAGATTCGCAGAGGCTGAAGCCGTCTACCAAAAAGATCTCGAATGGTTACCCAAAAACGGTTGGGCGCTGAAAGGCTTACAACTTGCGCTGGAAGGTCAAAAAAGAATCGCCGAAGCTGACGAAATTGAAAAACAATTTGTAGAAGCCTGGCAATGGGCTGATATTCAACTGGAAAGTTCAAGGGTAAACGATATCGCTGTCAAACAATATCCATATTCTCCACAGGAATTGATGGCAAACAGCCGATACGCTGTAGGAAGAACAGGTGTAATTTCCTGCGGCAAGTAGAGACGCAATTTATTGCGCTCTCTATGATAGTGCGCAATTCATTGCATTCTCTATGATAGTACGCAATTCATTGCATTCTCTATGATAGTACGCAATTCATTGCATCTCCAAAGCAAAGTAACAGCAGCGGGCCCTCATCGGCCCGCTTTTTTTCATATCTTTAGCCCTGCAGTAAATCCAAAACATGACAGAGCTATTCAAAATATTCAGAGTCGATCCGGAAGAAGTTAAAAGAATCGCCAATTTACCCAATGAACCTCACAGCCATAATTATGAAGAACTATTAGTAGGGATTGAAGGCGCTCTTGAACACTTTATAGATTTTGAGTCGACTGTCG
>JAGQVA010001304.1 GCA_020438265.1 Bacteroidota bacterium | reverse complement strand
ATTTATTTGATTATGATGATTTGATAGGAGGAGACAAATATGTAACTGAAGAAGTCCCTCATTTTATTACCGTTCCAACGACTTCAGGAACTGGCAGTGAGGTAGGACGTAGTGCCATCATTTCCGAAGACGATACCAAAAGAAAAAGGATTTTATTTGCCCCAAAACTGATGGCAAAAAAGGTTTTTGCTGATCCGGCCCTGACTTATGATCTTCCTCCGCACATTACCGCCTCCACCGGAATGGACGCTTTTACCCATAATATTGAGGCGTTTCTGGCTAAGGGATTTCATCCGATGGCTGACGGAATTGCTCTGGAAGGAATTCGTTTAATCACCGAATCAATTGAAACTGCTACAAGAAACCCAACTCCTGAATCACGGGCAAAAATGATGATTGCTTCGTTAATGGGAGCAACAGCCTTTCAGAAAGGTCTGGGCGTGGTTCATTCACTGGCTCACCCTTTATCAACCCTTCTGGATATGCACCACGGGCTGGCGAATGCGATCAACCTGCCCTATGGCATGCGATTTAACCTTTCCGGTTTTGAGGAAAAATTCAGAATGATTGCCTGGGCTATGAATCTGAAGAGTGATCGTCCTGAATCGGTGATTGATGCTTTGTTTGAATTAAATACCAAACTGGACATTCCACATAAATTGTCTGAAGCAGGCGTAAAAGAAAATCATCTGGAACCTTTGGCAGATCTGGCTATTGCTGATTTTGCACATCCGAATAATCCCAAACCCGTTTCCAGAGAAGATTTTCGACGTTTGTATGAGGAAGCTTTCTAAAAACTGGCAGTTTTTTTACTTAACAATTGATATTGTAAATTAATCCTTTCTATTTTGAACTTATATTCAATTTTTGAATATCCAACCTCCAAACCTCAATACAGCTACGTTTGCTAAAAAATTGCCCTTCATTGTTTACGTTTAGGGGCTTTAAAAGACTAATATATGCCTAAAAGATATTCCGATGGAGAAATCATACAGCTGATCCTGCAAGGAGAAAGCGATCTATCCAAAGGGATGGAGGCTCTGTATTACCAGTTTCGCCCCAAAGTTTTTCCTGGTTTGGTCAAACATTTAGGTAATAAAGAAGAAGCTGAAGAGATCTTTCAACAGGCTCTGTTAAGCCTCACTGAAAGTATTATAGATCAGCGGTTTAAAGGAAAAAGTTCTTTGCATACTTATTTGTATAGTATCGCCAAAAATCTGAGTTATAAAAAATATCACCGATCAGGGAAAATTTCACCCATGTCAACGGTTGAAATACCTGAAGAAATAGCGGAAAACACCCCCGAGTCAATTTTTCTTACTCAGGAAATAGCTCAACTGGTTCAGGAAGCGATACAAAAACTAGCGCCTAAACAACAAAAAGTTCTCTCGCTTTGGATAAGAAAACACTCGATGCAGGAAATAGCAGAAAAGCTGGGGTATAGCAGCCCTACGGTTGTCAGAGTTACCAAAAGCAGGGGACTGAAAGACCTGGCAGAAATCATTAAAAATGATCCCGCTCTGCAAAGAGCCATCAAAGAAATATATGATCAATTTTGAGGGTTGTCAGTAAATACATGAGATTATGAACCCGGAAGAATATACACAGGAAAGAATAGAAGCCTATCTGGATAATATAATGTCTCAATCTGAGAGATTGAGTTTCGAGGAAGATTT
>JAGQVA010001303.1 GCA_020438265.1 Bacteroidota bacterium | reverse complement strand
TTTACATTTCCTTGCACTTAGAACAGCTTATTTTCCAATGACTCAAAAACATATATAACATATTAATAATCAATGATTTACACACCAAAAGAAAGCAAAAAAAGGGCCTAAATAGGCCCTTAGAATAAATCTTCCTGTATCATGACTCAGAAAGCGATTTTTTATAAAAATCTCAGGGGCATTTTTTAGCGCCCCATGTACACCATTAGAATAGAAATGTCGGCAGGAGAGACTCCACTAATTCTGGAAGCCTGGCCCAGGCTCTTCGGCTGAATTTTTTTCAGTTTTTCCCTGGCTTCAGCTGATAGTGCTTTAATTTTTGCGAATTCGAAATTTTCGGGAATGATAATTTCGTCAAGTCGCATCATTTTCTCGGCAAGGTCTTTTTCCTTTTTAATATAGCCGGCATACTTAATTTGAATCTCTGCTTGTTCTAAATATTCTTCGGGAATATTTTTCAGTTCTGTATTGAGCTCTTCACTACAATGAGTCAATCCACTTATCGTAACATTTGGTCGCGCCAAAACCTTCTCCACTTTTACTTTTTGTTTTAGAGGAGAGCTTCCCAAAGAGGTGAGATATTTATCAGCTTCTTCTGGAGCAATAGAAGTTTCACTAATAAGAGATTGAACAAATTCGACTTTTTCCTTCTTCTCCAACATTCGCTGATAACGATCTTCCTTTGCCAAACCTATTTGATATCCTGTTTCGGTAAGCCTCAGATCCGCATTGTCTTGCCGAAGAAGGGTACGATATTCAGCCCGGCTGGTAAACATTCGGTAAGGTTCTTTAGTTCCTTTATTTACAAGATCGTCAATCAATACTCCTATATAAGCCTGATCTCTTTTTAGAATCAGGGGTTCATTTTCCTGAAGTTTTAGAGCTGCATTAATTCCAGCTATGAGACCCTGGCTGGCCGCTTCTTCATAACCAGTTGTCCCATTAATCTGCCCGGCAAAATAGAGGTTATCAACCAGCTGGGTTTCCAGTGTAAGCTTCAATTGTGTTGGAGGAAAGAAGTCATATTCAACGGCATAACCGGGGCGAAACATTTTCACATTCTCCATTCCGGGGACAGAACGGATCGCTTTAAACTGAACATCCTCTGGAAGTGAGGAAGAAAACCCATTTACATATACCTCAATTGTATCCCATCCTTCTGGTTCAAGAAATAATTGATGGCGGTCCCGATCAGCAAATCGGCCGATTTTATCCTCGATAGATGGGCAGTATCTGGGACCCAAACCCTGAATTCTCCCATTAAACATGGGGGATCTGGAGAAACCCTCTTTCAGTAAATCGTGTGTTTGAGGATTGGTATAAGTTATATAACAAGGTCTTTGTTTCTCTAATTTAGGAGTATCTGTAAAGGAGAATTTACCAGGCTCTTCATCTCCAGGTTGCTCTTCCAACGCTTCCCAATTAATGGTTCGTCCATCAACTCTGGGAGGGGTTCCTGTTTTCATCCGACCACTTTCAAATCCTAACTCTTCCAATTGAGCGGTTAATCCTACGGAAGCTCTTTCTCCAGATCGACCACCGCCAAACTGTTTTTCACCAATATGAATGAGTCCATTTAGGAAAGTACCATTGGTCAGTACCACTGCACGGGTCGGAATTTCCAGGCCTAATTGTGTTTTCACCCCCACTACTCTACTATCTTTGACTATCAAGCCCA
>JAGQVA010001302.1 GCA_020438265.1 Bacteroidota bacterium | reverse complement strand
TGGTAAACGGAAGCTACTTTTCGGTTTCCTGCGTCCTGGTTATTGAGTACCCAGCAGTGGTCAAACCCTTTCCCAATGACGATTTGCTCATCGTCTGCTTCAATATCCTGGCCAATAGGTTTGGCAGTACGGAAATCGAAAGGGGTTCCTTCTACAGGGGCCAATTCTCCCGTAGGAATCAGGGTCTCATCAACAGGTAAATAACGATCAGCAACTAATTCAATTTCATGATCCAGAATGGTTTGACTGAAATCAGCGGAAAGGTTGAAATAGGAATGCTGAGTCAGGTTGACGATTGTGGGTTTGTCGGTAGTGGCTGAATATTCAACTTTTAACTCATTGTCGTTGTTAAGCGTGTAAACGACCGTATTTTCCAGATTCCCCGGATAACCTTCTTCTCCATCAACGCTGAGATAGGTCAGGGTAAGTGAGGCAAAACCTTCGCCGGTTTGAGGCTCGGCTTTCCATATTACTTTGTCAAATCCTTTTGGGCCTCCGTGGAGGTGGTTAGGACCATTATTTTTGGCCAGGTTATACTCTGTTCCGTCGATAGAAAATTTCGCATTGGCAATGCGGTTTCCATAACGACCAACCAGTGCTCCAAAAAAAGGATTGCTTTCTGTGTAATCGTCGAGAGATTCAAAACCCAGGGCAATGTCTTCATAAACGCCGTTTTTATCCGGTGCAGTCAAAGAAGTGATGATTCCTCCATAGGTAATCACTTCTATTTCCATTCCTGCTTCGTTTTTCATGATATAGGCATCTACGCTATCGCCGTCAGGAGTGACTCCATAGAATTGTTTATCAATGGTTACAGTAGCAGTAGTTGGTTCTTCCTGCTTTTCTTGTCCATCTTTATTACAACTAAAGAAAAAGGCAGAAACAGCCAAAATAATGAGACTGAAAATACCTTTGAGAGGGCCGGGTGTGTGAGTGAAGTTCATGTTAATATCGATTTTGGAAGAGGTGATAATATACTTCGTTTGCGTTAATTTTGTCTTTAAAGTCTCTGATATTTGTGTTTTGATCAATGACTAATAATTCAATGCCTGCAATTTCTGCGAGGTCTTCCATATATTCCGTATTGACTGCCTGACTGTAAACGGTATGGTGAGCGCCACCAGCGAGAATCCATGCTGTAGCTGCATCTTCAAGGTTAGGTTTTGCATCCCAGAGAACTCTTGCCACAGGCAATTTAGGAAGTTCCTGCATCGGAGCCACAGCTTCCACTTCATTGACCAGAAGTCTGAAACGATTGCCCATATCAATCAGAGAAGCATTAATGGCAGGCCCTTCAGCGGCGTTAAATACAAGACGTACGGGATCTTCTTTTCCGCCAATACCCAGAGGATGTACTTCACAGGAAGGAATTCCCGTAGCAATAGAAGGACAAATTTCAAGCATGTGGGCACCCAGAACGTAAGATTTTTCCGGTGTAAAATGGTAGGTGTAATCTTCCATGAAAGAAGTTCCACCGTCAAGTCCTTCCGCCATGACTTTCATGGCTCTGAGCAAAGCAGCCGTTTTCCAGTCTCCTTCTCCACCAAATCCATACCCATCGGCCATCAGCCTTTGTACAGCAATTCCCGGAAGCTGGCGAAGTGCACCCAGATTTTCAAACGTATCGGTAAAGGCTTTAAATCCTCCTTCTTCGAGAAAAGCACGCAGGCCCAATTCAATT
>JAGQVA010001301.1 GCA_020438265.1 Bacteroidota bacterium | reverse complement strand
CCAATGAAATGAACGCAGCCAAACCTTATGCTTATTTAGCTGAATGGAAAGACGTCTCGGATGTCGCTTTTCTCGGGCAATTGATCAAAGCGGGGATTCATGTCAGAAAAACGGATTTACCTTTTCAGATAAAAGGAAAAAAGTATGAACGGGGAACCTTAATCATCACCCGAAGGGATAATCCCGGAGAAGATTTTGATAAGAAGCTACTAGAAGTGGCCAATCAGCAACAAAAAGTACTCATTCCTCAAACTACAGGAATGGTTGATTCCGGTCATGATTTTGGTTCGGGAGATGTTCCCTATATCAAACCTCCCAAAGTGGCCATTGTCAATGGAAATGGAGTCTCACCAACTGCTTTTGGAGAATTATGGCATTATTTCGAGCAGGATTTAAAATTTCCCGTCACTGTGATTCATACAGATTATTTGGGAAGGGTAGATTTAGGTGAATATGACGTATTGGTTTTGGTTTCTGGAAATTATGGTGAATTTCAGTCAAAGATTCTCTCTTTTGTGAAAAATGGAGGAAAAGCCATTGCCATTGAAGGAGCCATAGACGTATTTACCGCTTCAGGAGATGAAGATCCAACCAATCTGGGAAAAGCAGTCAGCGGCCAGTCACGTCGCACCGAATTTTCGCTCAATCGCAATGATCCATTAGCCAAATATGGAGATCGGGACCGAAACAGTCTGAGTAATTTTGTTGCAGGGACTATTTTTAAGGTAACCCTGGATGAAACCCATCCGCTTGCTTACGGGCAGGATCAACATACTTATATTCTTAAAAGAAACCGTGACGCATTTCCCTATTTATCCAGCGGAGGCTGGAATGTGGGCGTTTTTAAAGGCGATGCATCGGTCAGTGGTTTTACGGGTTATAAACTGAAAAAAAGCCTGGAAGATTCCTTTTCGATTGGGGAAGAAAGTTACGGAAGGGGAAAGATTGTGTATTTCTCAGATTCGCCTGTTATCAGGGGGTTTTGGCATTCAGGGAAGTTGCTGTTGGGGAATGCTGTTTTTTATTAAAATTCACTTGTTTTTTAGTAATGATGCTCACGATGAATTGAGTCGTGAGCATTATTTTTTTATAAAAATGCAAAGGGAGGGGTAACCAAATGAATGGTATTGGTATAAAAGGAAATTCTTTTTAAAACCTATTAATATCTCCCAAGAATGAAAACGATTAAGCTTTTAACCCTGATACTCGTCTCGTTTATTTTCTCTTCTATTGCTTTCTCTCAGAACGCATTAACGATAAAACAACAAGGAGCTTTTTTGGCAGACATCTACATCAATGGCCAAAAATATAGTAGCAAACCGGCAGGATGGAGTACCACTGTGTCTCCACCAGTATCCTTAAGTGTTAAAGTTGTGTTGGGTAAAAGCATCTCCGAACAAAGATATACCACCGGAGGAACCGTAACCATAAAAGGAACAACTTTGGCACCTTATCTTGATGAAAATCTGCATAGAATAGATATCGTTCATCGCCAGGATGATCCCGCTCCTCAACAGCCGTCACAACCACAACCTGCAGAAAATATTAATCAGTTATATTCAGGAGGAAATAGCAAACTTCATATTGCTGCCCGGGAAGGTAACTCCAGTGAGATATCATCATTGATTTCTCAGGGTATTAGCCACATTAATACTCCCAATTATGCGGGAAATACTCCTTTG
>JAGQVA010001300.1 GCA_020438265.1 Bacteroidota bacterium | reverse complement strand
AATGAAAAATTACGACAAGATTAAATGGGTAGTTACCATTTTTATGGTTTTTGCTTTGGTTCTAACCACCAATCTGATAGATAAAAAAAATTTCCAAAGTATCAGTGATTCAATCGTCACCATTTATGAGGACAGACTTGTCGTGAAAAATATCATTTTTGAACTCTCTTCGATTATACATAAAAAGGAAGTTGCCTTTTTGAAAAAAGATGCGGTCTTTTTTAATACCCAAAATTCAAAACTCAATAAAGATATTGAAGAAGCTATTCAAAGGTTTCGGAAAACCAAATTGACAGATCATGAAAAGACAACGCTGGAAAAGCTGAAGAAAAATATGAGTTCGCTGACCAATACTGAAGAGACTCTGGTTAAGGGTGGATTTAGTACAGATAAAAATTACGAAAGTGCGCTTGCCGTCATCCATGATAATTTAAAGGTGCTGGCCAGCATACAACTGGAGGAAGGGAGAAAACACTTTATCCTTAGCCAAAAAACTATAGGAGTCATTGAGCTATTTACGCAAATTGAAATCTATTTTTTGATATTTCTGGCGGTGTTGGTACATATTGTCATTCTGTACAAACCTAAGAGCTCTTCGTCTTAGGAGGGCTAAAAATTAAACACGGAGGCACTGAGACAGAGAGAAAAGCTAATTACAACTTAACATCTCTGTGGCTCAGTGCCTCCGTGTTTTTCTTAAAAAAGGCCTATTGAAACAGCCTCGTGGTCTACAGTTTTTCTATCTAATCACCTTCACTCCCAGGCCGACATTAAATCCCGACATATTCCGATCTGAGATATTAAATAAGCCATCCACATCGCCCAAACGGTAACCTACCTGCGTACCAATTGCTAAGAATTTGGTGATTTTTACATCAAAATGAACTTCTGGTTCCAGAACAATCAGGCGAGATTTTTCCACGACGGATTCTGTGCTTTGTGAAAATACTCCCACCTTTCCATATCCGAGTTTGATGGGGGTACTCAGTTGGATATTCTCATTTCTGATGATGAACAATTCTGCAAATACACCACCGTAACCTTGCTTGAGGTATAAGTCAGTGGCTCCTGGTTGTTCGAGATCGCTTCCGGCAAATTCAATTTGACCAGTCATAACATGGCCAAATCCTCCCAGACCAATTCGATTATTGAATACGAAACCTGCCATTCCCCCGATCATAGGATTATACTGACGCATGAGATTGGTAGATTTGGCAGTTACACCAAAATAAGCCCCTGTAGGTGATAGTGCTTGTCCTTGTGCAGTCGAGAGACCAAAGAGACTAAAAACGGTTAAGATTAAGGTTAACTGATTGAATGTTGAAAAAAAAGAATTTTGCTTCGTTGACATAGTTTTGAGATTTAAAATTGTTTGACTAAAAATGATGAAGCAAAATTGGGGCGTGGGAGCTTGATAATCGTCCCATGATGTAATTCAGAACTTCCCGAATTGTAATTCGGAACGTTTTTGCCTGGTTTGGTTGAGAAAATAAAGGGGTTTCCTGTCTTTTTCAGACCTTTCATGTTTTGTAGGACAACAAATGGTCGCCTAATTAGGGTCTCCCCAAGGCTTTAACAAGGGTTGTCACCCTGAGCGAAGTCGAAGGGTCTTATACTCAATCCGCAAAGGATTGAGAGGGAATCAGTTGAAACTTGAGAGAAAGAAGGGTTTCCAACTCACA
>JAGQVA010001299.1 GCA_020438265.1 Bacteroidota bacterium | reverse complement strand
GATTAAGTTCTATTGCTTTTAGAAAAAATGTATGCCCATTGATGAAATCCCATTGACCCCAAAAGGATAATGTGGCTTTACTAAAATACCCTACAAAGGATTGTTTGTTCAGATTAAAACCTTTGCTGAGATTCTCTTCTGACATCTGTAATAAATCTTTATTATTTCCCCAGGATCCGGCCATGGCATAACAATAAGCCAAACCAAAGTAAGGCAAAGCAAATGAGGGGTCTATCGCTATACATTGTTCATAGAGTTCTATTGCATTTGCGATTCCTTTTCCGTCCCACATTAAATGCTGATAGCGACCTTTAAGATAAAGGTCGTAGGCCTCCATATTTTGGGTAGGCGCTTTAATTAGATGGTCTTGAATATTGAGGTGACCAAAGTTTTCCCGGATCTGGTCAGCAATGTGTAAACTTACTTCATCTTGTAGTGCAAATATGTCTTCCAAATCCCTATCGAAATTCTTTGACCAGAAGTGAGTGCCGTCATTAGTACTGACTAACTGCGCTGTAATGCGAACCCTGTTTTTGACTTTCCTAACACTCCCCTCCAAAACAGTACTTACCCCTAACTGATTACCAATGATTCGCACATCTATATTTTTATTCTTAAATGCAAAAGAGGATGTGCGGGCAATGACTTTCAAGCCTTTCACGGTGGTTAGTGCGTTGATTATTTCTTCGGTAATGCCATCGCTGAAGTATTCGTTCTCAGGATCGGCACTCATATTAACAAAAGGGAGAACAGCAATAGACTTATTGGATGATGATATGGGTAGATGATTGCTCATTTTCTACATTGGGTAAGTCTCCAAACCAGATTACAAATAATTCAGATCTGTGATATTCCGAGTTGATGGGGTCGTTAAAGTGTTAGGTAAAAAGGAATAGACATATATAATTTAGTTCGAAAAAGTGTTGTGTAATATCCATCAATATCTAAAAAATCTAAGGAAGGCAAAAGTTTCTACAGGCTTTTCTGGTTACAAAAGAGTGATTCAACACATATTCAATCACAGCCCATCAAGGATTATACCCACTTCGCTCAAGAATTTCCTCTGCATTCTCCAGCCTCAAAAGCGCTTGCAGCGCCTGACCTTTATCTTCTGCCTGAGCATAATATGCTTCACAAATCCGTTTCCCAATCCAATAGCCCAGATCAGCAGGGCGGTCTCCATTTCGCCCATCATACATCCAGGGGCGCAATTCTTTTTGATCCATCACTTCCTGAAACTCTGACCAAAGTTGTGATTCATTTGCCAAGCCAAATTCATGTCTGTCTTTTTCAGCATTCGATACTCCGTCTAAGACAAGATTCTCAATAAAATCTGCGAAACCTTCACGTATGCTATGGTGAAGTAAATTGCCACGTCCGCCATTTCCGTTTCTGGCTTGATAAACATGCACAATTTCGTGTGCACAAAAACTCATGACTATTTTTTTTGCCCCTTCCTGTGTTTCTGCAAACCGGGCTAAGACTTCCAGCCCAATGACCAATCCTTTTCCTGATGCTGTACCCCCTGAATTATTCCCGCCGAATAGAACATAAACGGGAGCCGATTCCTTTTGCCCTAAAAGCTGCTGCACATTAGCCAGTATCTCATTTACCTCTTTGATACTTGCCTTGGCTGATGGTAATATTATGTCAATCCCTTTTTCGTAACTACTGCGATACTT
>JAGQVA010000012.1 GCA_020438265.1 Bacteroidota bacterium | reverse complement strand
GTAATAGTTCTTTCGCTTTTTTTTTTTTTTTCCGTCTGATAAAATGAGTCGATTAGAGCCCGGTTAATGCCTTGATTTTGCGGTGAAATTGCGTCCGGCTGAGGCCCATTTCACGGCAGATATCCTGCATTCCCAACTGGTCATCATCGAGGTTTTGTTCAATAACATGCTGAAGTTTGAGAATAAAGGTATCCTGCATCTGAATGACAGGATTCTCCGTCGGCAGGTTCTTCTCCTCCGCCTGATATCGCTGCTGGAGGGTACGCCTCAATTCTACCAGTTTTTCAAGGAGAATGAATAATTCCTGCTTGTGAAACGGTTTGGCCAGATAGGCATCTGCCCCCAGTTTCAAACCTGCAAAACGATCTTCATCCTGCGTACGGGCTGTCAATAAAACAATGGGAATATGACTGGTTGCCGGATTATTTTTCAGGGTTTTGACCAGCTCTAATCCGTCCTTTTTCGGCATCATCACATCACTGAGAATAATGTCAGGAACCTCTTCTATGGCTTTCTGAATACCCGCTTCCCCGTCATTGGCAAAAATAAGATGATAACGGCCTTCCAGGCAAGCCGTCAGATATTGCTGGATATCCGTATTGTCTTCGACGATTAATAATACAGGCAATTCCTCCATTTCTTCTTCAGCAGCCAACCGGTCCAATGGTTTATCAGACAAGGGATAAACAATGCGGGAGGGAATCGTTATTTTGGGTTCTTCAGCAGCCATTTCCAAAGAAATATCAGCCGTAAAAATGGCTCCGATTCCCCCCTCTCCATTTCCGGCATGAATTTCTCCTCCCATCAACGAAACAAGTTCCCGCACCAGGGCCAATCCAATCCCTGTTCCTCCACCTGTTTGATTTTCTTTTACCTGGTAAAATCGTTCAAAAATACCAGACAGCTCATCCTCAGGAATTCCGGGACCTGTATCCTGGACGGATATATGGAGCATGACTTTCTGGCTCTCTTTCTCCTCCCAATTAATCCTAAAAATAATTTCTCCGCCAATGGGAGTGAATTTGAGCGCATTGGAAAGGAGGTTGGTGAAAATTTGCTGGATTTTTTGTTCATCAAAGTTCACCCATACATGCTCCTCCTGCGGGATAAAGAGAAGGTTAATATCTTTTCGCTCGGCGAGAGATTCAAAGGATTCGGCTAAATATTTGGAAAAAACAATCAAATCGCCCGGTTTGGATTCCAGTTCCAGCTTGCCCGCTTCGAGTTTTCGCAGATCCAGCAACTGATTGACCAGATATAAAAGGCTGGCAGCATTACGCTTAATCATCCCCAACCCATGAGATTTCCACCTTTCTGGATTTTCATCCATTTGTTCTGCCATCCCCAGAATGACAGTCAAAGGAGTTCGGAATTCATGGGAAATATTGGTAAAAAGCCTGGATTTGAGTTGGTCCAACTCCCGCAATTTTTCTGCCTTCTCTTCGATAAAATCCTTTTCCTTTTCCGTCTCCACCAGTTTTTGCCTGATTTCTTCTGCCCTTTTCTCCTTTTTCACCTCCTCATACCCCTTGTCTATCGTTTTTTCCAGATCAATGATTTCGATTGGTTTCATCACAAAATCAAACGCACCGGCATTCATCGCTGCCCGAATATTATTCATATCTCCATAAGCAGAAACCACAATGAATTTCATCGGCAGTTGACGACCTGATAAAATATTAAGCAACGTGATTCCATCCATAACCGGCATATTGAGATCACAGAGCATGATATCAAAGTCGCTATATTGCTCTATTTGCTCCAGGGCTTCCTTTCCATTGGCAGCAAATACAAAATCATAGATTTTCTCCCTGATTTGTTTCCGAAACCTCAATTTTATCAGCAAGGCAAAGTCGGGTTCATCATCCACCGCCAAGATCTTAATTGCCATAAAATTCTATCCTTTCTCTTTCTTCTAATTTAGGTATTTTTGGTATTTTGGAGAATTATTAGTCAAATTTCCATGGATTCATTCCTCTCAAGAAAGAAAACTCAAAGATTTAAGCCAACATATTTTTGCATAAACAAAATCTGTTTTTTCTTTTTTACTCTGTCCCAATTGTCTTTTTCCCTTTCAGCTCAAACATACACTGATAGCCTGGAAACCCGATGGAAAAATGCAGGCAAAGAGGAAAAAATTATCGTCTTAAACGATGTAATGGAAGCGCTTTTTGAAGTCAATCCTTCAAAAGCTTTGGATTATTTCAAAAACGCAAATGAACAATTTGGGGAAGCTGCTTTTCAGGAAACGGATAGTCGCCTCTATTTATACAAAGGAATCGCGCACATCAATATCCAGCAAACTAAATCTGCTTCAGAGGCAATGCAAGTCCTTAGAACCCCTCCGATAAATGCTGAAAAAAGAATGTATGCCAACCTCCTGTATGCGATTAAACTGCAAAATGAAGAGAGGAATGATTCTGCAAAAATACTCTTTGAAGAAGTTTTTCCCTGGTTTGAACAAACCAAAGATAGTCTTATGCTCGCCATTATATACAGATATCTGGGAAGCATTCAAATGGAAACAGGCAACCAGAATGCAGCAGATTCTATTCTTGATATTTCCATGAGAATATCCCGATCTATCCATCATTTCGGAAGTTTAGCCAAAACGCTGGAAAATACAGGAAGGTTAAATTCTGATCGTGGTTATTTTGCTGAGGCTTTGGATAATTACACAAAGGCCCTTCAATATTTTGAAAGAGTCAACAGTTCAGTCGAGGTGAATTTTATGTATTTTTATATGGGAAATATCCAGGCCAGGAGAGGGGATTATGAGGAAGCAATCAAATCTTTCCAGCGAGCGATTGAAGGTTTTGAAAAGGATCAAAACTCCAGAGCCAGAGGATATGCCCAGGGGAGTTTGGCCGGAGTTTATAAGGAGATGGGAGACTTATCAAAAGCGATTCGGTATTATCAGGAGTCAATCAGCACTTCTGAAAAGTTTAACGATTTAACCGTTGCGGCCAATAATCACATCAACCTTGGAGGAATTTATCTGGAAGAGGGCGTTTATGAAAAAGCGCTCCATCATTTACAGATGTCATTACAGATAAATAAAGAAATTAACGACCCCATTGGTCTTACAGGTTCTTATCACGGACTAAGTGAATATTACGGTTCCATCGATTCACTCTCCCTGGCTATTGTCTACTCAGACAGCGCTCTGGCATTGGCCCAATCCATTAATTATTTGATTCTGGAAAATATCATTCACGAGGTCAGGGTTGGCTTGTTTGAGAAACAGCAGAAATTTGACCTGGCTCTGATGGCTCATAAAGCCTTTAAAGTTACTCACGACAGCCTTTTTTCCAAAGACCGGGAATCTATCTTCCTGGAAATCCAGGAACAGTATAAAACCAAAGAACAAAAACAACAAATTGAGCTATTGGAGAAGGAACAGGCCATTCAGCAACTTTGGGTTTGGAGTCTCATCATCGGGCTGATACTTGTCGGGGTGATTGCAGGACTTGCCTATAATCGCTATCTGGTTAAGAACCGTGCTCATAATCAACTCAATACAGCGTACAGCCAGCTTCGTTCTACCCAGGAAAAACTCATTCAATCAGAAAAAATGGCCTCTCTGGGACTGATGACTGCGGGAATTGCGCATGAATTGAAAAATCCTTTGAATTTTATCCTGAATTTCTCTACGGGTGCCAAAGAAATTGCCGATGAAATGAAAGATCTTGCGCTGGCTTACAAGGATACAGAAGATATTGCCATTTTTGATGAAATCATGGATTTGCTTAATCTGATGGAGGCCAGTAGTACCTCGGTGGTTGAAAACGGACGAAGAGCCAATGACATTGTTTCAGGCATGATGGAACATACCCGCACTTCACATGGCGAATGGAATGAGGTAGCCATTCATCCATTCATTCAGGATAATACAAGTCTTGGATATCATGGTTTTCTGGCTCGCGGAAAGGATTTGGATATTCAGATTGAATACGATCTTTCCGAGGAATTAACAATGGTCAACATTCAACCCAGGGAATTGGCCAGAGTGATCATCAACCTTGTGTCTAATGCCTGTGATGCTCTCCAGGCAAAAGCCGAAAAATCTGAAAAAGAATTTATCCCCACGATAAAAATCGGGTCTTTCGTCAAAGAGGGACGATTAGTGGTTTCTGTTTGGGATAATGGAACGGGCATTCCTGAAGAAATCATATCCAAGATTTTCAATCCTTTTTTCACGACAAAACAAAGCGGATCAGGAAATACAGGCTTGGGGCTATCTATCAGTTATGACATTATTGTGAAAGGGCATCAGGGAGAACTTCAGGTTAACAGTCAGGTCGATCAATTCACAGAGTTTCTGATTTCGATTCCTGTGGGTATCAACAAATAATTCAGAAAGCCATTATCCCTTCAAAAAATACCCCGAATCCAGAACCTCCAACCCGTCAGTGGTATGGTTATAAATATATGAGGAACAATAAAAAATCTCCCCATTGATATTTACCGGGACGATATCGCGGATGAAAAGACTTTTATTGGGTTTTTTGGGATTAAAATCTTCGTATGTGTCCAGCACTTGAAAAACCTGTTCAGGATCGTGAAGTCTGGAAACTTCGCCCCATACTTTGGATTTGGAGTTGGGATCAAAGGTGGCCCCAGGGTAAAAGGTAACCTTGTAAAGGGTACCAGGCATATATCCCATTCCGATATAATCGCTTTTGCTCTCCAGATATTGGGACATGGGATTTTCGGTATCACGCAATAATGTACCGTAAACAAAAATCAGGTCCGATTTGGCTTTATCTTTAGGCATAGCAGGTAGTTCTGTTTTCCATGATAAATATATAACCTTTATTGGTAGAATTAATTATTGAAACAGAATAATTTAACAAATCGGAGGGTAAAGAGTCTATTTTGATGTGTGAATTGAGAAATAGGAAAGGGTTTTAGGGTGGGGTTCTCTGGACAGGGGGCACCAAAGCACCCCCTTATCCTAGATAGTAATAGTAGTAATTCGCATTTTTGCATTGCTTAAAAAGCAATGATTAACCCCTTAACGTAGATCAGTATCGAAATGTATCGTCTGTGGAAAAAAATAATGAAGGTTTATTTATTGGATCTTTCTTTTTATTGCCAAAAACGTCTATAAAGCTGTTTTTTATTCTCCCTGAATCTTTTGGTTTTCTTATTCCTTTCAAACAAACTCTGACCAAAAGCAACCATTTTTCCCAATTCCCTTTCTTTAAACAAAATTGCGTCAACATGAATGAAACATCATTACAACACTCCCTCCCCATTTTTCTATGGATAATTTTTATGTTTGCTTTTCAAAAAGGACAAACCTATCATGAAGAGAATATCCATCCTATGAAAAATGATTCCAGTCAAATGACAGTATATCTCATCCCTGGCCATGGATCTGACTACAGGGTTTTTAATCATTTAAGTTTTCCGGATCATTATACGATCAGGCATGTACACTTCCAGATACCTGAAAAAGGGGCTTCCATGGAGGAGTATGCCCTGGAATTGGCCAAACAAATAGACACTTCAGAGGCATTCATTCTGGTAGGAGTTTCGCTTGGAGGAATGCTGGTCACGGAAATGAATGAATTTCTTTCACCGCAAAAAACATTTATCATCGCCAGTGCCAAATGTCGTCAGGAACTCCCGCTCAGATATCGCTTTCAAAAGTATGTGCCTATCCAGAAATTGGTACCACCTTCGTGGATTAAACAGGGTGCGCTGGTTCTTCAGCCGATTGTTGAGCCCGATCGCAAGGAGCATGCTGATACATATATAAGCATGTTAAAAGATAAAGATCCTGATCTCATGGCGCGTGGGGTAGCGATGATTCTCAATTGGGAAAGGGAGAATTATCATCAAAATATCATTCATATTCACGGGACTAAGGATCATACTCTGCCGATACGAAATATCAATTATCACTACCGTATCAAGGGTGGATCGCACATGATTACATTGAATCGGGGAGAAGAAATAACAAGAATTATTCAGCGGGAATTAAATCACCTTTAGAGGTTTTTCTCTGTGTATCTCTGTGCTCCTCTGTGCTCCTCTGTGTAGCTCTGTGTTATACGAAGAGGGCTATTACACAGAGGTTCGCAGAGAATGACACAGAGGTTCACGGAGAGGAAAAAGGGAGGTTAAGGTGGTTGGCCTAATTTGTGTGAATCGCCTTCAATTTCCAGGCTTCCAAAGAAATCAATTTCCCTGTCCCTCCAAGGCTCGTCAGAGCAATTCGATCCCCTTTCACCACTTCTTCCCTCACCTGGCGGGTGATGCAGTATTTTCCCCCATTGACAAAAACCTCCACAAATTTTTTATCGATAAAGATTTGCATTTTCAGGTTTTCGCCATGTTTCCATTCTTTAATCGGCACCTTTACGCCATCCACATTCAACACATCGCCATGCCATATAATGAATAGTCCGCCTTGTCCTTCCGAATCGGATAACACATTCAGTCCACAAAAGCTGGCTGCGTGTAAATCCAGTTCGAGCTGAATCTCCAGTTGATTTCCTCTGATATTGTCTAGTATTTGAATTCCTGTATTAGGCCCATCCACGGGTAAATCTCTCGCTGCCAACTGAATATGCTCTGTGCGTAGTTTTTGGAGAATAGATACAGGTTGTTGAATAAGCTCGCCATTCTCCAGGGACAATTTTCGCGGCAAAGCAAAACAACCATTCCAGCGGCGATTGCTGTTTTTTTGCGATTCGTTCATATACGTGGGTAGCCACTCCCGATCCCAACCCGGCATCCAGCCCATCAGATACACTTCACCTTCATCATTGACAATAGTTTCCTGAGCATAATAATGTCCGCTATAGTCAATAGGGCCTTCCACCTCCGGGGTAAATGTGAGCTTTTCAAGATCAAACTCTCCGATAAAATAATTCACCCGATCAATCGGAGCATCGGTAGAAGCCATAAAAATCCATTTATCACCTAATCTTCTAAACTCGGGAACCTCCAAATTTCTGTATTGATTTTTGGGAGCAGTCAACAGATTGCCTTTGTACTCCCATTCTGTGAGATCCTTATTTTTCGCTTCAAAGATCGGAACAGGTACATAATCTTCCTCCATCAGGTCAGCGCAGGCAATTAAAAAAGTGCGTCCTTCTACGCTAAACACAAAGGGATCTCGCCAGAATCCATCAAAAGGCGGTAATCCCGGATGTTCCAACGTGAGAATCGGATTTTTGCCCTTATGCTTCCAACTGGAAAAATCATCATCGGCAAATTCCGCCCGCCAGAATTGCATCGCTCCGCCTTTACTATTAGAATAAAAAGCCAGTTTTTTCCCTTTTTCAGTGATGATGGTTGAACCGGAACCTACCGCATTCAGACCCAATTCAAAAGCTGGTATGAGCCCCGTTTTCACCCGCTCCCAATGAAGCAGGTCTTTGCTTTTGGCGTGCTCCCAGTACCAGCCGCCGGGATGCCAGGCGAAAGGTTGTAAGCCGTAAAAGATGTGATACCAGCCATCGGCGTATATGCCCCCGTTTGGGTCGCCCATACAGCCTGCGGGTGGGGTGAGGTGGAAGGCTGGGCGCATGGTGTCGCGACTTAACATTTCCCGGTTGTGGGCGAAGGCGCTGTCGATGTTGGCGGAGGTGAGTCTCCAGGATTGAGCGGGGAGGGAGGGGATAAATGATTGAATGATTACAAAATGAAGGAGAATAGCTTTGTAAAAATGGAATCTTTGTTTTTTCATTATTAGAGAGATAAGGAATTAATTTCAGTGTATAATTGAACTTGAAATTTATGTTCCTTTTGCTGAGTTGAAGTTATGGGCTGTGATAGTTTATAAAGGAGGGATTCATTCGGGGGGAATCCCCGAAATAGAAACATATTCTGGCCATCGACTTGATTAAAAAATTAATCTTTAGGCCATTGATCAGGATCTGCTTTTTGAGGGATTATCCTTAAAATTAAAATCTTACTTTCCTGTTCATAAAATTTATAGAAACAATAATAGGACAGCCGTTTGGAGAGATTCATTCTGATAGCCCTGATACCGTTAGATAATGGAGACCATCTTTCAGGATTTTTGTCCAGATCTTCAAAATTTTCGGCAAGTAAACTTCGGAATCTTCGGGGTAGATCTGGATGGATTTCATAGAGAAAAGAAAGAACTTCCTTGAGATCTTTAATTGATTGTGGGTTGTACTGGATGTGATAATTCATAAGCCTTACCCTTTCTCAAGTTGTTCAATTTTGGCGTCAATTTCAGCCCAAAATTGTTCCTTTTCAACTGGTTTTACTTTGCCAGTTTCAACATCTTTTAAAGCCTCTTCTGCCAAACGGATTTGCCATTGTGGAATAGACAATGATTTCTCTTCTTCAACTCTTAACTGCTCCGCAAGAATTGCAAATATTCGCCATTTTTCAGCTCTGGGTAGGGCTAGTATTTGATTGATTAATTCCGCCATAATGATATAAATATACGAAAAATACTGAATACCCGTTTGGGAAAACACACAAGGCAAATTGTGCAAAATATCTCTTATCCCAATTCCCTCACCCCACATCCCAAAAATCCATCATTTCCCACCAAATCGCCTCATTTCCCGTCAAAATTCCGTATCATTACCCCCGTGAAAAAGAATCCCTGGGAAATAGTCCTCCATCTCCTGTTTTGGTTTTTCAGCCTCTGGATGTTGAACCAGAATTTTGTATTTGAGTCAGTCAATATTCAGGAAATTGACGGGGTGCGGACGGAGGTGGTTACCCGCGATTATCAGATGTTTTATTTTCTGGCGATCAGTTTGCTGGCGAAGGCTTTTTGGGTGTATGGGAATGCGCTTTGGTTATTGCCTCAGTGGGTGAAGGATCGGCAAACGCCCGGGTATTTGCTGAAACTACTTTTACTGCTAGGGATATCGTTAGTGGTTGAAATGGGGCTGATTCACCTTTACGCTAATTTTATACCGCAGGAACAACGGGCGATCAATTATTTCCTTGCCATGTGGCAGCTCAACGCGCTGTTTTACCTGTTTTATTATGGCGCTTCAGTGGCTTACATCCTGGGGAAAAAATGGTGGGTCAATGAACAGGTCAAAAAACAGCTGCAGCAGGAAAATCTGGTAAATGAGCTCAATTTCCTCAAATCTCAGGTCAATCCTCATTTTCTATTTAATACACTCAATAATCTCTACACCATTGCCGAGCGTCAGCAAAATCAGGAACTGGCCGGAGGAATCGCAGATTTGTCAAATATGATGCGGTACATGCTCTATGACTGCCGAGCGGATCGTGTGCCGCTTGTCAAGGAAATCACTTTGCTGCAAAGCATGGTCGATATGCAGCAGCTGCGCATGGAGGAAGAAGATCAGTTGCTGATTCGATTTGATATTGAGGGGGATTACGAGGGAAAGGAGATTGCGCCGCTGATTCTGGTGCCCTTTGTAGAAAATGCTTTTAAACACGGGATCAACTGGAAAGCAGATTCCTGGGTGAAAATTTTGTTTCGGGTAGAAGGGGAAACCCTTCGTTTTTCTGTCAAGAATACCCTTTTTCCGTCTGCCGATGGTTCTTTTCAAACCCAAAGCGGTATTGGTCTGGAGAATGTCAAAAGGAGGCTGGAATTGATTTATGGTTCTGAATATAACCTGGATATCCAGAAGGGCGAAACAGAATTTTCCATTGAACTTATCATCAATCTGGCGATATGAAAACCAGTGATTCCATCATAACCGCCATTGCCGTAGATGACGAGCCACGAGCGTTGGAATTGATTGGCATTCATGCTGAAAAGGTGGAAAATCTGAAACTGATGCAAACCTTCCGCGATCCTCTGGATGCGATTCAGTGGCTTTCCCATCATGAAACAGATGTTATTTTTCTCGATATCAATATGCCCAATCTCTCTGGTTTGAGTTTTCGGAAGATTATCGGAGAAAAAACCATGATCGTTTTTACCACAGCTTATTCAGAGTTTGGGGCTGAAAGTTATGAGCAGGATGCGGTGGATTATCTGGTTAAACCTATTCGGTTTGAAAGGTTTCTGGAAGCGTTCACAAGAGTAGAACGAAGGAAAAAACTGGCGGAAAGTCCTGCTGAAAACCCTTCTTTCCATTCTTCGCCTCTCCTCTCCCCTGTTCAGCGCAGCATTTTTGTCAAAAGCGGGACAAAATCCTACCGACTCCTTACGGATGAGATTCTTTACCTGGAAAAAGACGGAAATTATGTCACGTTTCACACCCCTGAAAAGAAGGTTCTTTGCCGCCTCAATATGAGTCAGGTAAAGGAGATTTTACCAGAGGATCAGTTTGTCAGGGTACATAAGTCTTATGTAGTCAATCTGCTTCGGATTGAAGTTTTGGAGGTGCATCAGGTGACGGTCGGGGGGCGGGTAATTCCGGTGGCGAAAAATTATAGGGAGGGATTACATTTGCGGTTGATGTAGGTACCTATTATTTTTAGCTCTTTGACAATTTGGTGAGCGTCATTTTTTTCACCACATAGCCATTTAGCTTTTCATTAAAAGAAGTAAACATAGTTATATCCAGCGTAGCTGAATTCTATGTTTTCACTCTTTCAACTAGGGAAAAACACTATTAAACTATTTGACTATGTGGTAAAATTCAAGCCATTCCACAAAAATTGTCAAAGAACCTTATTTTTTTACAACTTTCCAGATTACGCCTCCTTTCTCACCCAGTTCTGTCTCCACCAAATAAACCCCAGCCGGACCTTCTAATTCCACCTCAATTTGGTCCGCGTTTTTAACTACCTCCTGCACAATCACCTGCCCCATCACATTCCGAACAGTAATCTTTATCTCCTGATAAACCTGCCCCAGTTCAATGGTCACGTTTTTTTCTGTCGGATTAGGATAGATTTTCAAAGGAAGGGATTTAGCAGACTTATCGATTCCCACAGGAGCCCACCGCTCGAAGATGTAGGCTGAACCGGCATCTTCCAGGGTGTTTCCTCCGGTAGCGTCTTCGTCCTCATAAAATGCTCCTACCAGGGCAGTGGTTCCACTGATGGCTACTGACCACCCAAATTTGTCTTCAATATCATAGTCAGATGCGGTTAACTTTTGTGCTTCATACCAAATACCATTCGGTTTTCTTTCAAAAATAAAAGCTGAACCACTTAAAATCGTTGGCTCAAAATCATGTGGTGTCCCAATAATAGCGACATCTCCATCTAAAGATACTGAGTATCCAAATAGCAAAAAGCCCTTTTTGCCAGAGCCAATTACTTTCTGAGTTTCCTCCCATTGTCCCAGATTATTTTTTTCAAGAAAATAAGCAGCGCCCCTATTATCGACATCATTACCTCCAGGGACATCGTTTTCACCATAAGCACCTACCAGGATGGTATTCCCACTGATAGCCACTGAAGTGCCAAAATAATCTGAGTTAGCCTTATCAGAGGCCGTAACTTTTTGATTCTCAACCCATTCTCCTAAACTATTTCTTTCAAAAATATAAACGGCGCCCGCACTAAAAACAGGAATTCCTCCTATGGAATCCGTTTTCGTATATGCGCCAACAATCGCAGTATTTCCTTCAATAGATACTGAAAAACCAAATTGGTCATATACCTCCCTGTCTAAGGGGACGATTTTCTGAACTTCAGTCCAATAACCTGTGCTATCCCTCTCGAATATATAAGCGGCGCCTGCCTCTGATTTTGTATCTTGACCAAAAGGATTATGGTCTTCCCAGTAAGCACCTATAATAAGATAAGAATTATGTATAGCTACAGAGGAGCCAAAAAAATCAAATTTTCCTCTATCAGATGCAACAAGTTTCTGAATTTGAGTCCATTTCCCTGTCTGATTTTTCCTAAAAATATAGGCCGCTCCCGCACCATTAATAGAATCTCCTCCTACAACATTTTTACTTTCCCCCCTGGCTCCAATAATTAAATAATCCTGGTCTATGGCAACCGAATATCCAAATGAAGCAATTTCGGACCGATCAGAAGCAATTAGTTTTTGTGCTTCATTCCAATATCCTGTTGTATCTCTTTCAAATATATAAGCTGCCCCAGCGTGATTGATTTTATTTAAGCCAATTGTATCATGATCTTCCTTCCATGCTCCCACAATGGCTGTTTGATTATTAATTGAAACAGAAACTCCGAATTGGTCATGAGCCCCCCTGTCAGATGAAACAATTTTTTGAATTTCTGTCCAGGTTTGGGCTGTGAGATCTATGAGAATAAAGTGAAGCAATATAACCAGAAGTATATTTTTCATAATTCACCCCATTTTTAGTTTTTGATAAACTTGACATAGCATGGTATCTCTCCAATCATAATTTTATATATGTAAATTCCCGTGGAAAGCATCGATACATCTGACTGTATTATGATTTCCCCAAGTACTTCTTTTTCTCCAAAAGCCGAGGCAATTCGCCTGCCTTGAATATCATATATCTCAACATCTAATCGAGCTTTTTTATCCAGATATAATTTCAGGGTCTGATAATCTTGTGCTGGATTCGGAAAAAGCTGGTAGTTTAAATTCTCAAAAGAAGGATCAGTATTAACAGACATATTTGAAATGAGTAAAGAATACGCATGACTTCCTTTAGATATGACGTTGGGCACAAAAGCTCCTGTCGAATCAAGCAGTTGGTACACATACCCTACCAAAGTAGCCGAATTCTGAGTAGTATCAGTAATCGTAACCTTATGATGCGGCAGCAAGTCCCCATTCCCATCATATAAAGGAAATAATGTGGAAGCACTGGGTCTTACCCATGAATATAAGATTGTTTTTGATGTGGGAATATTGTGATATACTGTTGCTTCGATTTTATAGACATCGACAGTGTGGGTGCCTTTTTGAACGTGAGCAGGACTGTCCTTTGGCTTATAAGACTCCAAAAAATTCACCTGAATATTGCTATCGATTTTGGTTACGGTTTTTGTAACAGATCTGGAGTCAAAATGCAAAATTTCATTATCCGGCTTTTTGATCAGATCAAAAGCGGCTCCAGCATCTAAAAGACCAAATCCTGTATGATCATCATAGCCTGAATCAGCTGGATAAGTTATGATATCTCTGGCCGTTTTTTGCAAAATAAACTCTACATCCTCTTGTGCACAGCGAAAACCACCAGGGGTGGTATCATTCAAATAACTTAAAAATAACCCTACAACACCGGATACATGAGGAGTTGCGGCAGAAGTTCCATTAAATGAATTATACACACCGCCTGTATCTGTCGTATGAATCAGTAAAGAAGTCCAGGGAGCAACCAAATCTACTCCCAGGCCATAACTGGCATGAAAGTCATAATGCCCAAACTCATTGGAACCACCAACGTTAATTATCCAGTCATCATCATATACTGCAGGATAGTTTGGATAATCATCGCTACTATTTCCTCTTGCAACCAGTAAAATAACACCACTCCTATTAGCAAATCGGACAACCTCTCTTAACATCTGGATGTCTTCTTGTTCCTGAGCAGTACTATCATCTGTTACCCCCCAGCTATGATTCATAATATGGAGTCCATATTGATAATCTTTTGCTGGCTCATCCTTTGCAGTACCAAAGATAGCATCAAGGGCACTTGTTATTCTATTATGAATCAAAAGATTATCCCCCTGAATTATTCTTAATCCATAAAGAGAAACCCCACGTTGATTAATTGAATCATCCCCTCCAGCCACTCCAGCTACACCAATATGATTATTCCTGATAGCTCCTATAATCCCGGCAACTCTTGTCCCATGAGTTGGATATGGATTTATCATAGGTTCAGGATGGGGCATAAGTTTAATAGGGCCATTAGAGAGAAAATCCCACCCATCCACCATCACAGAAGAACTCGAATCCACCCCATCAAACCCAAAATCGGGATGCCTCCAATCAAGCCCGGTATCAAAAACTCCTACTTTGATCCAGGGTTTTCCTGTTTCGATCTCCCAGGCAGGTTCTATATTGATATCTGCCTCATTGGCAGATGTATCCTTCAAAGATTTCTGAAGATAGTACAAGGAATCATTGGGACTGGATAAAGGCTCTATAAAATAATTGGGATGAGCATAATGCACCAATGGAAAAAGCGTTTCTAAAGAATCCTTCACATCAAAGATATCTACTCCTTCAGGTACTTCCACGCAAAACGCTGCCCAGAAATGTGGAACGGGAATCGTATCTCCCTGACGGGTGATGGATAGGGAATCTGATGTTGTTAACTGGTTAAAAATCCGGATAAAGGTATATGGACCTAAATCCGTGGGTACTTTGGAGTAAAAATCAGTTGTCGCCTGGGAAGTAAGAAAAAAATCAGGAGAAGCAAAACGTATGGCTAGTTTGTCTACACCTGCCGGATCTACAGCCGATTGATCAAATTGCACAACAAGTTGTCTTTCAGGATAAACGGGGGCTCCTGCTGAATTTGTGACATATTCTTCGGCCTGTTCATAATGATCATATCTCAATGAGGTATACTCATGGGTTATTCCCTGCCTTGTTAAAGTAGTCACATAAGATCTTCCCTGAGCATCAGAGGTAAGTTGAGTCGAGGATTGAGAGACCAGTGATTGGGAGGGATATTCTTCATACCAATGATAATCTCCCTCCTTACTAAAACCCATAGTAATGGCATTTTTGCCTGTTGAAGAAATCCTTTCTCCCGTTACAACCAGTTCCCCTTTGGCATCTACCAAAAGTTTTTGCCCCTGTGTTTGACTTCCAGTCCCCATCTTCTTTTTCCAAAGCAAATTCCCGTCATTATCGTATTTCATTATTGTTAAACTTCTTCCCGAAGTCAGAGTCACAAAACCTGCGATGTATACATTCCCCGAATCGTCCAGTGTTATACTATTTGCCTGATCTACGAATCCTGCTTCATCATACGTTTCAACCCACTCCAAATCAAAATTATTGTCCAGTTTAAGAGTCGTTATATCATAGTCAATTCCATCAGTTGAAGTAGTTCCTGTGATATATCCGTTGCCAGATTGGTCCACGGTCAAAGCCAATGGTCTGTCATAAGCACTACCTGCATTGGCATAGATCTCCTCTCCAACCTTCGTCCCGTTTGTAGCATAAACCAGCACCGCCATATCCCAATTGGAAGTATCTGTTCCAGAGGCTCCTGTTACATAACAGTAATTATTCCCATCTGTTGTCGTCCAGACGGCCCGATCTTCATGATTCTGTCTGTCAAACCTTCGAGTCCATTGGTGGACACCCTGAGTAGTGTATCTGATGGTGGCAAAGTCAAAATCTGTCCCGGAACCCCAACTACTTCCCGTTACAAAAACATTTCCGTTGGAAGCGACTGTTATTGCTGTGGCAATATCTTCTCCCTGTCCTGTTCCGTCATAAGTTTTTACCCATTGCTGTACCCCACTGCTATCGTATTTCGCAATTAAATAATCAGCTGTGTCCATACTATCAGGGGCTGCCATCGTAGTTCCACAAACATAAATATTCCCCGAAGCATCAAAAGTAAGTCCAACTCCATAATCATAACTGGTTCCTGTATGGTTATAATCGGTTTCCCATACAAGTGTTCCGTTAGGATTACGAACAGAAAGATATAAGTTAGAACCTTCACCTGATACCAGAGTATTTCCAATAGTAACCAAATTCCCGGAAGGATCTATTTTGGAATAGTTCCACGCAAAATTGGTATCGGGATTCCCAAAAGCCTGAGCCCAGTCAAGATTTACAAGAGATTGGCTCAAAACGAGGTTATTGAGTAACAGGAATCCCAAAAGGAAAGGAAAGGAAAGGAAAACTGTTTCATGGGGTTTGCCTTAGGTAGTTATGCTAAAAGATAATATGATTAAATATAATATAATTAAACCTAAATAAAAAACAATCATGAAATATCATTAAATAGCATTTCTCATTTACTGGTTCTTAAACAAGAAAAGAGGGCTGGGTTTATCTACCAAAGACGGTGATGATTATTATGGAATGCTTACAATTGAAAGTGGAAGGCTAAGCATTGCTTATCAAATTAAAAGTAAGGAAGGTCCCAACTTTTTCCAATTATTGAATACAAGGTGATGAATCCGCCCCAGCCAGATAAATCATCCATTTTCTCAATCACGCCAACATTCACTCACATTTGGGTCAAATATCTGCCCGTTTACACAAATTTTACAGAAACTTATTGATTTTATTGACATATTTGCATCCGGAAAAACAGAACATTCCGAATCGATAAAATATTCGTCAACAACTGTAAAATCAACATAGACAATTGAAGTACATCCCTTTTATCTTGTTACTTGCCGGCTTAGTTTCTTCTTGCTTTTCAGAGTACAGAACATTTATCGATTATTCGATTCAAAACAATTCCACTTCTGTCATTACGCTTTCTGGTTCTGAAATTATTCACGCAAGAAATCTCGATCAAACCATCAATCCCGGCGATAAAGTCGTCCTCACTGAATGGACGCGTATGGGAAGATCTATTGGACAAATTGAGCCTTCTCTGATTTTTGGAGAAGATCTGGTCATTTTGAATGCCACTGGAGATACCCTCAAAAAAGATTTCCACGATGGTAAAAACTGGGTACAGGACCTGAGTACGACCAGAGAGACTGCGACGCATAAATATGAATTTGAAATCCTGGACAGGGATTTCCGGTAGAAATATCTAACACGGAGGCACTAAGGCACGGGGAAAGAATTATTTATCCTCTCAGTGCCTCTGTGTTTATATATTTTCCGTCCAGAACAATCTCTTCCCCCTCCATAAGCCCCCACTCCTTCTGAATTTCACGAAGTTTGGAGTCTATCCAGGCATGAACCTTTTGTCTTAATATTTCCCCATCTTCATGCGTAGTGAGATCTCCAAAGGTGAGCCTGACATGTGTATGCTTTTTCCCGAAACAAGATAAAAAATGGGGAATAAATACATCATCTCCGACCCAGGCATCATCGGGATTTTTATACTCAATCGCCACAGGTACAATGGGAATATCTCCAGATGCTGCAACATAAAACATCCCGGGATAAAACTCTCCCAATTCGGGAGCTTTATAAGTTGTGCCTTCAGGATAAACAATGACTGAGTAACCGTTTTCAAAGCGGTTTTTCATTGCATCCCTGGTGTTTCTCCGGCTGTTTTTGTCTTCACGGTTGACAAAAATGGTTCTGACGATTTTGGCTCCATAACCAATGACTGGCCATTTCCGGATTTCGGATTTTGCTACATAAACGGGCTTTAAAAAAGGAGGAAAAAATACTACATCAATATAGGAGCGATGGTTGGGCATGTATAAAGCTGGAGTAGAAGGGATTTGCCCCTCAATAGATACCTTTATTCCTAACACATATTGAGTCATTTTCGCCCAGGAACCAAACAGGGCAAATAACCATCTGTCTGTATCTCTGGCAACCAGAACAGCTATCACAATTCCCAAAATATGGATAGCCATGATTCCCAGAAAAAGAAAAAACCGAATGAAACCTCTCAATATTTGCATAAAACCTCTTTAACATTGATAAATAGTTTCTCTACTGTACACTTTTCAGATACGCTTAATACTTCCCACAGATTGCACAGATTTCACGGATCTAAACGCCTAATAATGGGATTTATCTGTGAAATCTGTGTTATCTGTGGGAGCTTTTCCAAAAGTGTCCTGAGTAAATATTAAGTAAATAGTAAGTAAAAGAGGGAATCTCCAATAGGGATCAAAAACTTTACAGAATGATGATTTGAGGTTAATCTAAAGTCCGGGTTTGTTTAATTGAGGTTTTCAGGTAAATAAGAAATATAATATTTTGGACAGTATATTTATGAAAGAATAAGAAAAATGAATTACTTAAAAACCAAAGCCTTAAACCTGGGAGTAGTCCTGGCTTCATTGATAGGACGCATGGAATGGGGGCAAAACAACCAGGCGTTTTTATATGAAGCAGAATGGGAGGTGTTATCTAAGCTTTTCGTTGATCCTTTGTCTGTAGCACATCCCTTTACTTTCATCCCTATTCTTGGACAAATCGTTTTAATCATCACACTGTTCCAAAGGAAACCAGGCCGGGTGTATAGTTTGGGAGGATTTATTGCTATTGCCATCTTGATGGCGATGATCCTTTTAGTCGGATTCCTGAGTCTTAACTACAAAATAATCCTTTCGACCATTCCATTTATTGCTATGGGAGTATTATCGATCAGGCACCACCGAAGAAAAAACGAGGATATATAAAAATAAACCCCACCCAAAGCAGATCTTCAGGTGGGGAAAACTAAATAGATTTAACCAATCTATGGGAGCAACAAATCGGTGCTACAACCTACCGGATCGGTATTGGGAGTAGTTACTGTCCACTCCAGGTGAATAGATCCATCGGGATCAACTTCACCGGAAATACCCGAAAAGTCAAAAGTATCTTTGGATACAGCACTGGCAGTAAGGAGTCCACCATCACAAACGAGAACAGCTGCCACGTCAAAACCAGCTCCAAAATTACCAGCAGTCAAATCGCTGACTTCAAACCCGCCACTGGCTTCTGTAACGACAACCTGCTTAACTGAATCATCGCAGCTTTCGGCGCTATAAGTGCCAGCAAGCCCCTGGCCTGTACAGGCATGGTTGACGAGAATATCCACAGATTCCTGATGGGATTTCTGGCGGTCGCCCTGCCCATCCAGTAAAGTTACCTGAATGGTAAAGGTTCCCTCATTATTCTGAGGAGGATTATAAGTGGCTTTGATTGAACCGGTTTCCTGTCCTTTTGCGCCATCAAGACTGGCCTGATCAAGCGTAACCGTTCCGGCATCATCACCAAGGCTGAATTCAACTGCTTCTATTTTCCCGGGTGCGTCAACCACAGAAAGCGTAAGTTCTGTAGTCTGATCACTGAGAATGGCAGTCTGGTTTACATTCAGGACAAAATATGGCGAGTCAAACGCCCTGGGCGGATTGGCATCCTGAAAAT
Organism: Bacteroidota bacterium; assembly: GCA_020438265.1. Lineage (GTDB taxonomy): Bacteria > Bacteroidota > Bacteroidia > J057 > J057 > JAGQVA01. Next base: position 7,111 of record JAGQVA010000012.1, on the reverse strand, counting down.
CATCGACACAACTGCTCATCAGTGCCACCGCCATGATTCCGACTATTATTTTTGAAATGATATTCATTATGTGGGTTTCTTTAGTTCAATTTTTATTGAATTTCCTTTTTCAAAAGGAAGAGAAATATGTTTGTAAAAATGTTAGAGCGGAAGGGGTCTATAACGGAGTAAATACAGAAGTACCCGCGTCACCAAATACATTGGCCCACTGAATGGTAATTACTCCGGTACCATCATCTACCGATCCTTCACCTTTACTTCCCCAGTAGGGAGCAGCAAGAGATACACTTCCACAAACATCCAGAGCAGTAGCTCCCAGTCCTTCAAAGGTAGATGCGCAAAGTGCATAAGGCGCACAATACCAGGCAGCATAAGTTCCTGAAGAGAAGTCTGTCAGGGTATAGTTGGTAGCTCCTGTCTGAGTAATGGTTGTTTCATACTCAACGGTAATTTCAGTTGGACAACACCCGTCAGTAGAAGTTGCAGTAGTAACTACTTTATATCTTCCCCCCAGGCTGGAAGGACAACCTACAAAGGTGCTGAAAGAGCTTGTAAAGCTGGTAGAAGCCGTAGCTGCGATAATATTGGCAGTAATAGAACCAGGACGATTGGTACCAAAAGCCGGAGCATCAGAAACGATAGTAGAATCGCTGAACACGCGGCCATTGGCCAGAGTAGTTACATTTCTAAAGTTGAATGCATCACCACCAGCCAGATTATCAAGGCTTCCCAAACCAAAAAGATCCACCATTTGCTGAGCTGAATATTCGCGGCTAATCTTACCATTTCCAGCATCAAAATCAGCTTGTGTAAACGTTTCAAGCAGTTTTCTGACCTGGGGATCCCCGTTGATAGGGACAAAGTAGATGAAGATATCTACCTTTTCAATATTTGTATTCAGAGAATACACGTCGTACTTGAACCTGGCTGCTTCCAGATTCTCAAAGTTGAAGAAGGAAGAGTTTGGATCAACGACAACCCGTACATTCGCCCCATCTTCCAATTCGGGGAATCGCACCAGATCTTCATTGCGACAAGAAGCCAGAACCAGCACCGTCGCAATTATTAAGAGAAATAATTTATTTATGTTTTTCATTATTTTATTTTTTTGGCTATTAGCCTTTGGCTGTTGGCTTTTAGCTATTGGCAAAATCTGGCTAATAGCTAAAGGCCAATAGCCAACAACTGTTTAATTATCCCAGAAAACTTTGTCATTAGCAATCACACGCTGCGAAGGCGCATTGGGGTTCACGTTCAGGTTACTGGCCGAATAAGGCAGAGAAACAGGGTATTCACGTCCTCTTTTTGTATTCGGATTGGTATCGAGGTTTCCGTCAAATAATACAGGATATCCTGTACGACGGTAATCAGTGTAAGGATCAATCGCAAATCCAAAGCTGGCAAGCCATTTCTGGGTCATAATATGCTCCAGTTTTCCGGCAGCATCGGCAGCGTCATATCGGGACAACACCTCAGCGATGTATGCATCAATTTCTGTCTGATCAATTCTTGGTGCACTTGCATTCGCAGCAATTGCATTTACCTTATCAAAAGAAGCCTGAACCCCGCTTTCAAATAAGTCGCGGGCATTTTCATTGGTAACGCCTGTAACGGCCAATTCAGCACGGATATACAGATGAGAGAAATAAGGCAATAAACGCTGAGCCACATTACCGGCACCACTGTTTAAGGTAACGATCTGACCAGATCCATCGTCATACTTTCCTCCTACCGGATACAGACCAACAACTGTTTTAGACTGCGCCTGGTCAAATCCTTCATTAGGATCAATGTTGAAAGAGAACATGTAAATAGATACAAAATCTCCGTCGCGATAAGCCGTTGGGTTCTGAGCAGCAGCACCATTAGCCAATTGATTATAGAAATAATAAGGCAAACGAGGGTCAGAGATTCCACTGTAAATAGGGTTGTCGGAACTTTTACCTGTAAGCATTTCATAGAGGAAAATACTTACATAGCTGGGGCCTCCGCTATACTCATTGTTGAACGCCGGGTTTTGATCCAAAGGAGATTGGTTGGTTCCGTAAGGAAGCTCAAAATCATCCCCGGGGCCTATCATATTATCATCATTGATCAGGGCAGCCACTTCGCTTTCCACATTTTGCACCATACGAACCTGATTGTACATTTTCAGTTTCAGTGTATTGGCAAAACGAATCCATTTGCCTGTATCACCATTATAGAAAATGTCATCAGCACCAGGTCTGAGACCACTTCCGTCAGAAAGATTGGCAATACCGTCATTAATCAAAGAAATTAAAGCAGGATAAATATCTTCTCCCTTGTCAAAATTGGGAAATAATACATCTGTTCCCTGACTTGCGTCGCTAAAAGGAACATCACCCCACACATCTACCATAATGCTGAACGTATACGCTTTCAGGATTTTTCCAATTCCAGCATAAATCAGGTTTCCATCTTCTTCCCCCTTGGCAATTACCTGCTCCAGGTCTGGAAGAGTAGCAGTATAAAATCCTGCCCAGGGAACCTCAATTTCAAAGTTGGTACCCGTTACAGAATAATCTGTCAAACCACTTCTACGCGGAGAAAGATAGTGCACATAAGCACTGGGAACGAATCCCAGCCCTGTAGTGGCAAATCCCAGATACCCACCCAGTGATACCTCAGCCGAAGGCAGAAGCAATGTCACCGGAGAGTCTGTCGGGTTGTTGGGATCGACATTGATATCCAGAAAATCTGAACAGCTCGACAGCATGAGCAAGCCTGAGATCAGGCTTGCGATGCTTATATATTTTACTAATTTCATTCTATTATATTTTACTTAGAAGGTAAGGTTAAGATTAACACCAAGACGTCTTACAGAAGGCGCAGTCGTAAACTCGAATCCCTGTGCATTGGCATTACCGAAAGTGTTGGTTTCAGGATCAAAATTGGTTCCTGGAGGGAAGTTTGGCGCATTATACCAAAGGTTACGGCCAACCACATTCAGGCTTACACTACCCAGAGGTGTTTTTTCCAGCCATGAGGCAGGCAGGCTGTATCCCAGAGAAACTTCTCTCAGTCTGATGACCGTTGCGTCAAATACATTCCACTCATCAGCAGAGTTGATTGCGAAAGTTTCACCAAACCAGATTGAGTTCACCTCAACCATTGTTCCGTTTTGGATTTTGTTTCCTTCTCCGTCGCGAATTGGTTCTCCTGTGTTAGGATCACCATATACTCCTGGGATAATCTTGTTGATCTCACGATCTTCTGTATCGGTAGTTACTCCTCTTCCCAACATAGAAAGTACTGTGGTAGAATAGAGGTCTCCACCATGACGATAATCAAAAACAGCACTTAAAGTGATTCCTTTAAAGCTGAAGGTATTGACCAGTCCCATGATGAAATCAGGGTTGGGATTACCAATGATTTCCTGATCGTTGGATCTGATTAACTGACCATTGGTTGGGTCAATCAACAGGTTTCCTTCATCATCACGAGAATTCACTGTTCCTCTGATCAGACCGTATTCCTGTCCTGCAATATGTACTGCAGAAACGCTACCGGTAAAGGTATTTCTCAGGGTAATTTCTCCCAGATCACCCAAATCTTCAATGGTGTTGCGGTTATGGGTGAAAGTCGTTAACAGGTTCCAGTTGAAAGCATCTGTTTTCACAGGAGTAACGTCGAAACTCAATTCAATACCACGGTTTCTTACCTCACCCAGGTTGGTGAAGAAGTTGGTGAAACCCGTAGAAGCAGGAATGGCGATATTGGCCAGCTGATCTTTACTCAAACGGTCATAAACCGCTACGTCAAATCCTAATCTGCTTTTCAGGAATCTCATTTCGAGCCCCAGTTCTACCTCAGTGGTAAGCTCTGATCTCAGGTTCGGATCATAAGTATTGTCTTCCAGCGTAGCAGCCGGCACACCCAGGAACGGGAAATCAGCGAAACTACTGGCTGGAGATTCCAATAATGGGTTGGCAATGTACACAGACTGTGTCAGGTATGGACCGGGAGCGTTACCTACCTGTGCCCAGCTGGCTCTGAATTTACCGTAATTCAGCACATTTGAAGAAATATCAAAGGCATCAGTAAATACAAATGAGAGGCTGGCACCAGGATAGAAGAAACTTCTTGAATTAACTCCCAGGGTAGAAGCCAGGTCGTTACGACCTTTCAGTCCCAGGAAGAGGTAACTTTTATAAGAAGCAGTAACATCGGCAAAATACCCTACAATCCTCTGCTGACTGAATCCGCCACCAAATGGAATAACATTATTGGTGTTGTCCAGGTCATTGATGTTAAAAGTAACATAATTGGTTCCCTGGAAAGCCTGTCTCTCGCTGGTACGCTGGTTAATATTATTCCCAACCACTGCCTTCAGATAAATATCAGAGTTGATATCTTTTTCAAAAGTCAATAAGAGGTTGGATTCAATCTCCTCAAAGGTAATATCACTGGTCAAAACGCGGCCCAGGCCGTTTGCAGCTCTTGAACCTGGATTATACCATTCTTTGTAACGCTCGGTATAGGAGTTGTAACCAAGAAGATAACTCACTGAAAACCAGTCTGTAAATTTATAATTAAAACGAGTGCTACTGGCAAAACGGTTGACCTCAGTAGTTACCCCTTCATACAATGCAGACCATCTGGGGTTGGCAGACTGTGTTCTGGCTACGAAGAAAACACTGGCGCTGTCGCCTGGACGGGCGTAAGGCTGACCTGCCATATCCCAGTTTCTTCCCAGGAACATTGTTCTGGCAAACTGACTTGAGTTACCAACGGCATTATTCGCACCACCGGTAGAGCCCATCTGATCAGAATTGGTAAACTGAAGATTCCAGTCAAAACTGAACTTTTTGTCCTGACTTTGGGCTTTTCCTCCCAGTCCCAGATTGAATTTTTTATAATGGGTATTAGGTACAAAACCATCCTGATTCAAATAAGAGATAACCGCAGAAACGGCTGCATTTTCAGAACCGGAAGAAAGAGTTACAGAATTGTCATATACGACTCCTGTTCCGAAGAAACTGCTCACGTTATCCGGATAAGCCTGATAAGGAACGGTAGCATTGGCCAGATCTTCAAATCCAGGTTCATTGCGATACCAATGAGGGATTTGAGTTAAAGAGGCATAATCCCGGGTTCCTACAAAAGGAGCTCCCCAGGAACCATTTACCTGAGAATAGGCAAAGTTGGTACCTGTTCCATAGGTATTTTGATAATCAGGCAAACTGGCCAGTTGCTCAAAACTGACAGAAGAATTAAAGGCAACCTGTAATCCATCGGTACCGAGAGAAGCACTACCAGATTTTGTGGTAATGACCACTACCCCATTGGCAGCACGGGTTCCATACAGGGCTGCTGCCGCTGCACCTTTGAGGACAGTGATAGATTTAATGTTATTGGGATCGATATCAGCGATACGGCTGGAGTTGGCACCACTTCCCACCAATTGGTTAAAGCTGGCTGTGGGGAGGTTGCTATTATTATTATAAGGAACTCCATCCACGATAAACAGAGGCTGGTTATTTCCTAACAGGGAAGAGTTACCGCGAATCGTGATTCGGGTAGAACTACCAGGCTGAGAACTGGAAGCTCCAATATTCACCCCTGGAATTTTTCCCTGAATACTTCTCAGTGCATCAGGTTCCGATTTTTGGGCAATCGCAGAACCATCGATATTTTCCACACCATACCCAAGGGCTTTTTTATCCCGGCTGATTCCATAAGCAGTTACAACTACCTCACTCAGCTCTGTAATTTGTTCGACAAGGGCGATGTTAATGGTTGTCCGACCAGCAATATTTACTTTTTGTCTGGCCATGCCCACAAAAGAAAAAACCAGGGTATTGGACCCTGCAGGAACGGTCAGTTCGTACTGACCATTGGCGTCGGTAAGGACACCGGTCGTGGAACCATCCACGATAACAGTAGCGCCTTCGATTCCTTCACCTGTTGCCGAATTGGTAACCTTTCCCGATACTTCGGTTTGGGCAACCATCACGTTGAAGGATACAAATGCCACTGCTAAAAACAGTAAGACCTTTTTCATAAGTAGATACGTTTGATTACATTAAATACAATTTTTGGAAAAAAGAACGCATACCTTGGATAGTAAGCTTTGAGCCTACCATTCGTGATCATGATTTTAGTTGAAAAGCGGTATGGAGTGAGTGATGTAGTACAGTATAATTTTTGAGGAAAGTCTGTTTACTTCATTATATAAAACAATTAATTAATAAGAATTCGTTAGTTACTATTTACCTGATAATCAACAGCATTACAGATTGGTTGGATCTGTGGGTTGCGGTAATAATTCCCCTAAATAACTGCTATTTCGCATGTTTGGCAGCCTCTGCCTTTTGTTTTTAGCCGAAAAGCACCATTTCGCCGACTAACGGTTTCATAGAGACTTTTTCGGCGAATGACTTAGTTAAACAGCGTCATTTTTTCGACAAAATGCGTAACCCACCCTTAAATACATGAATTTTTCGACCAGCGGCATTCATCGCGAATATCAACCACCATTTGACAGAAAATACAATTAATCGATTGATCTCATCTTTATACACACATTAGGTGTGCGTCTGGCTAAAAAGGAAATTCGGTATAAAAAAGATTATTTATTTAGGGCTATTCATTCGAATAAAGCACAGTTAATTAACATTAGCATTAGTGCCACTGACGACCCTCAACCGACACCCTCGGTTGAGGGTGGCACTTTTTAGGGGGTACCTGTTCCCATCGAGAATTTTCCTATATAGTTGTTTTTCAGCTCATACTTTTTTCTGATATTATGTCTGATCAATTTCAGGTAAATGAGAAAAAAGGCTTTATTCATATCCTCTTTATTGTTTTTATCTCTCTCCTTATCAGGGCAATACATTTCTCCAGGTTATCCTCACTTCAAAAACCTGACTATCGCTGAAGGGCTGACAAATAACGAAGTCAAGAGCTTTTTTCAGGATCTAAACGGATTTATCTGGCTGGGAACCGGCTCTGGCGTTGATCGGTTTGACGGATACGATTTTAAGCCTTTCAGGCCTTATATCCACCACGAATATGAAGTGGAAAAACTCTCCTGGAGGCCGATCAGGATTCTTATTGGGCAGAATGGAAATTTTTACCTGGGGTCTGA
>JAGQVA010000128.1 GCA_020438265.1 Bacteroidota bacterium | reverse complement strand
GACAACCGTTGCGAAATTGATCCGAATGTAGTTGACCAGTTTGGTATCCCGGTTCTGCGATTTAATTACAAATGGAGCGACCACGAGATCAATCAGGCCAAACACATGCAGGATACATTTGATGAAATTCTGCATAATGCAGGGGGAATTGTACTGGGAGACAAACAGCCGAAGGAGCGGGATTATGGTCTTTTGGCACCAGGACAAATCATTCACGAAGTAGGAACAACCCGTATGGGCGATAATCCTCAAACCTCCGTTACCAATAAGTTTCAGCAATTACACGACGCTGACAATGTCTTTGTCGTTGACGCCGGAGTATTTACCTCTCAGGCTGATAAAAACTGTACCTGGACCATTATGGCCCTTTCAATGCGTGCTTCAGAATATATTATTGATCAGGTAAAAAAACAAAACCTCTAACCCATGGATAGAAGAGAATCATTAAAATCATTATTATTAGGGGCCATGGCCGGGGCTACCCTGGGTGCAGCTGCCTGTACGCCCGAAACTTCCAAAGAGACAGTAGCTGAAAAAGCTATGGGCCTTTACGGAAGACTTCCAGACGAAATTGAAAGGGATAAAAAGCTGATGCAGGAAGTGTATTATAATAAACACGAACTGGAAACGATCGCTGTCCTGTGTGATATTATTCTCCCTGCTACAGATACTGCCGGTTCTGCTACCGAGGCTGAAGTTCCTGCCTTTATCGAATTTATCTCCAAAGACCTTACCAGTCATCAATTGCCCATGCGCGGAGGTTTAATGTGGCTGGATCAGGAGTCAAACCGACGGTTTAATAAAGAATTTGCCAAATGCAGCAATAGCGAGCAAATCGAAATTATCGATGATATCGCCTATCCTGATCCTGAAGGAAAAAAGCCCGAAATGGCCTATGGAATCAGATTTTTCAACCATATCCGAAATCTGACTATTACCGGGTATTATACCTCACAGGTTGGCATTAAAGACCTTGGTTATCAGGGAAATATCTTTAACGTTTGGGATGGAATTCCCGAAGAAGTGCTGGCTGATCACGATGTGGATTACGATCCTGAGTGGCTGGCTAAATGTGTGGATCAGAGTAAAAGAGATGTTGTCGCGGAATGGGATGATGAGGGGAATTTGATTACCTAGAGCGAAGTCCGTCCACCAATTAATCCCTTCTTAGGGATTCAAAATCAGGCGAAGCCGACAATAACCTTCATTTTGAATACTATATAATTGAAATGAGCCACCTCAAAAATTCGAGGTGGCTCATATTTTTTACATCTAACAGACTAATTATTTAGTCAAAATCATTCTCTTGGATGCCACATAAGTTTTACCGTTCAGACCTGTAGCATTGACTTTATAAATATAAATTCCACTGCTCAGGTTTGAAGCATCAAATGTAAACTCATGAGTACCTGAACCTAATCTGCTTTCAGTCATTTCAAATACTTTCTGACCAAAAAGATTGGTTACACTTACTGTCACCTTTGATGTTTGAAGTAAACCAAACTGAATGGTAGTACTTTGCTCAAATGGGTTTGGATAGTTGCTTAATGAATAGATTTGCCCCTGAAGATCTTTTTCAATAGAAGTAGCCCATGGTGTAATCATTGGCGTGTTATCCATAGTATTAGGATCGTAAACAGCTACAGCATTTACCATTGAATCTCTGATTGCTGCTACGATAGCATCTCTGTCAGCTAAAAATTCAGCTTTTTTCGCAGGGAACCAGTTTAAGTCACCAAGAGGCAATCCATCTGTTCCGGCTGTTTGCATATATACGTTTGCATAGCTCAGATCAAATGCTGGAGGCCAGCTAAGTACCGGAAAGCTATTCGCATCAAATGTTACGGGTGATGCAATCCGCCAATCAGGCCAATCACCTGTGTTGAACCAATGATAAGTTAAAAATGCAGTGATTGAGTCAGTATTCCCGGGATGCATGGTAAATCCAGGATCCATACCTGCGTAGTTTGTACCAATGGTATAATTATCATCAGTTGTGATAAATGAATCTACATCAGGATGTTCCCACAAAAGGCTGGCAACGATAGAATCACCCCCTGTTGTTGAATACCAATCCATAATTTTCTGCTCACGATAAAACAGGTTTTGGCCTAAATACAATGAAATACTATCGAGGGCGTTTTTGGAATCGGCAAAATAGTTCCATGTTGTAAAGGAGGCATCATAGGTATTACTAGGAGCTGATGTAGCTTCAGTTTTACGGCCTCTAACGTGATAATTATAGAAAATATTATTTGCCGTAATCATCTCGTTTGCACGCTGCTCGTGGCCAGCTACCGTTTGATTGAGGTAAGTGTTGTGCATCTCATGAATGTTGCCATTATGCCATGGACCACTATTACCTGTCAAACGTCCGGAGTTAACAACCGAATTGTTCTCTATAACAACATTATTACAAGCTACATCCATACGAAGCGGGAAACCACCCCAGGGAGAGTTACTTAGGCGAACGCCATTGATAAACACACAATTCGTGATGCTTGTGCTATCTCCTTTGAACTGGTTTCTCAGGGCAAAATCCGTCCAGTCAGTAAATACACAGTTATCTGCCATCATTTTACTACCACCAGTATTGGCTACGAAGTTACCACTAACCTCACCATTATTGTTACTTCCGCTAAAAAGAACATTTTTGAGGGTTAATGATCCTCCTGTTTTGATTTCAAAGAAGGTTCTTGCTGAACCATCAGCTGCCGGTGTATTCACAAAAACCGGTGGATTGGTTTGATCCATAATCCAGGTGCCATCAGGACCTTCAATTGTTACGTCAAATGTCAAATCAATACGACCGTCAAAAGCATAATATTTACCAGCCTCGACTGTGTAAACACCGGAGGCGGTTATCTGAGTGTTCACAAACTGATTTTCGTCTAATGCAGTTTGTGCAGTTGAGACTGCAAACAGCCCAACAACAAATGCGCATAAAATAGTAATTGTTCTAAGCATAATTTAGATTTTGGTTAAAAATTAAGGTATTAGAGTTTTGGATGTGAGTATCATACCCAATCCTGTTTAATTGATTACCTGGTTAAGGCCTGGGTCTACAGGCTAAAGCATATTAGTCAAACCCGTAACGAATCCCTACATCCACGGTTCGACCATAATATTGTACTGAGGAAAGTTTTTGTAATAAACTGATAAATGAGCGATCAGCCGTGTTGGTAATATTATTGGCATTCAAATACACCTGGAGTCGTCCTTCCAGCCAGGGTAGTTTCTGGTAAGCAGTAAAATCCCAACGTTTATAAGCAGCTGTATATGAATCCAGTTCATCATAAGTTCTGTTTATACCAGAGAGAATATTATCCTGATATACAAATGATAAACGAGCAGAAAAACCACCGACATCATAACCCAATGTAAAATTAAACACATCATTCGGCTGATTAGGCATTCTGCCATCTCGTAGGGAATCAACAAATACAGTTGGCGCAAATGGACCTGTTCCCAATTTGACTGATGTTTGGAAAGGATAACTGGTCGCAGAGTTAATATGTGTATAATTAAGATTTAAGACAAAACCCTTAAGGAATGAAGGCAGATACCAAAAGTTTGTCTGCCAATCCAGCTCAAATCCTTTTACCTCGGAGGTTGCATCCAGATTAATCCAGGTGTTAATAACCGTTTGTTGCGTTTGGGTTAAGTCGAATCTATTATTGATTGTTTCGGAATCTTTGGATCTGAAACTGGATGTAACAATTAAATTGTCAATCGACTTATAAAAAAATCCGGCAGTAAACAGACCAATTTTATTTTTATAAATCGAAGCATAAACATCATAGTTTTGTGATATGGCTGGTTTAAGAATTGGGTTTCCTAAATCCAACGCAGGATTACTGTATGAATCATAATACATATAGGGTGAAATAGCCCGGTAATCCGGATATATGATGCTTTTTGTTTTGGCCAAACGAATATCCAACCATTTAACCGGCTTCACACGGACGTGGAGTTGTGGAAACCAGTTTGCTCCTTTATTATCATTGTCTGTCAGCTCTTCATTTCTAAAATCTTCCGGATTAGGACCGAATCTTTCTGTATAGAACGCATTATAGGCGAACTTAAAATTTTCATATCTTATACCTGGGAAAAGCGTTACATATTTGCCAATATTCACCTCTGCCTGAGTATAGAATGCAAAAAGATTTCTTCCATAATTATAATCATATTGAGCAGACTCTTTCCCTGCATTGGCATAATACCCACTTCCAATAGCCAATTCCTCATAATGCTTCATCTTATCGATATCGGCTTTATAAAAGAATCCGTCAGTTCCATCAGTTCCATCAATTCCCTCTCTGCCAGAAAGGAAATCCCCAACATTATAATCAGGATTTTCAAACAAAAAAGCTCTGATTCCAAGGTTCTGATCAAGATTTTCCAAACCCAGATCTTTCCAAAGGGAGTCTTTCAATACTCTTACAAATTCTTCCCCCAAAAAAGTCCGGTCTGGTTGACTAAAATGTTGTGTTTCATCATTATCTCGGGAATTGCGAACATATTTGCCACCAAGTTTTACATTACCCGAAATCCCTTTTGAAAGGCGAAAAGGTATTTTGAAATTCAGGTATGCTTCCTGGGCTGCCTCAACCACATCCCGTTCTAAGGTATTAAAACTTGTTACCCGCTTCGCATCTCTTTCAGGTATAATTACAGCAGCATTTAACAATTCACTTGGTGTTGCCAGAACCGGATCTTCCAGCGTGGGTGTTGTAAAACCGGCCTGGGCCTGAGCAATAGCGATATTCATTCTCAGATCGCCTGGAGAGTATTGCTTTGAAATGGAATTGGAGACGGAGAAATCCATACTAAAAAACGAGAAGTCAAATTCCCCCTGAAGAGCATTACTAAGCATCGTATTGCTCAATTCTCTATCCGCTGCATAAGCAGACCATTGATTTCCAACGAGGGCAAGAGAATTTTGCTGTTCTACCTGCTGTTGAGAGAGATTGCTTATGAAATTATTAAAAAGGAGTGAGCCATTTTTAAACTGATAGTCAAGAATTAATCCCCCACCTACTCTTTGTCTCTCTGTTACTCTATCAGTTATGCTCACACTATTGAGATCGATAGGAATAAAACCGGCACTGTCCAACTTATCTTCTTCATTTAATGCATATCCGGCACTTAGGACATCTGAATTTCTATTGAAATTATCCAGATAACCGGAAACCTGAACTCCAAGCTTTTTCTTAAAAAGACGAGTACTCAGCATTCCATTTACCCTGTAGTTTCCATAAGTATTTGCTGTTGAACCATAACCTCCCTGCACACCAAATTTACCCCGAAATCCATCGGCAGCCGGCGCAATTTTGAGGTTGACTGTTCCTCCAACTGCATCTGCATCCATATCTGCTGTCAGGGCTTTGGTAACTTCAATACCACTAAGGATGTTGGGCGCTATCATGTTCAAGTCCACACTCCGGTCATTACGGTCTGTAGACTGCATACGCACCCCATTCACCATCACCACATTATATTGTGGAGACATCCCACGTACGGCAACTTTTTGCCCCTCTCCCCCATTTCTGATTAAGGATACTCCAGGTAGCCTTGATACGGATTCTGCTGCATTCGCATCCGGCACATCCTGGATTCGATCTGCTGATACAACATTCTTGATTGTATTAGAAGCAAGCTGCTCGTTAATAGCAGACATCTGTCCTGAAACCTGGGTAGATATGACAACTTCTTCAGTTTGGTAACCTGCATAATCCATTTCAACAGTTACCTCAGTCGTTTTTCCTGCAACAACCGTAACTGGCATCTTTTGTTCTAAATAACCAATATATGTGGCGATCAGATTATAATCTCCCGCAGGAATCTGCCGAAGAATGAATTTACCTTCCCCATCCGTAGATATCCCAAAACTTGTTCCCTCCAAACGGACATTCGAAAACAGAAGCTTTTCTCCGGAAGTTTTATCAACAACTGTTCCTGAGAGATTCCCAGATCCTTGTGCATACATTGAGTGAATTCCTAAAAAAAACACTATAAATGTTAAGCATAATGTTGAAATGGATAATTTAGACATTAGTATTGAGTTAGTAGTGATCCTTATTTACCACCAAGATAAGTGTTAAAAAAACATTAATCAAGGGCTAATACATGAAGAAAGGCTTTCCCATAAAAATTTCCATGTTGGAGAAAACCTCATCGCAAAAGATGACATCTTCCAACAATCGCAATTTTTATAGGAAAGCCTGTTCTATTCTGTTCTGTTCTATTCTATTCTATTCCAAGTGCTTACACTAAAGTAAGCAAAAATCTGCGCTATCGCGAATATTTTCCATTTAATTTAATCTTGTCGTACCACTCAAGTGTTTTCTTTATATGAGTTTGGTCCGGCAGAGAGATCGTTAGAATCCCCTTTAATTATATTCAAGGCTCTGCACAATACTGTAAAACATAGGCAGATTGGCATCATAATCTGCTTTGGTAGTAGTGGTCAGCGCAAAACCAATGATATAGTCCTGATCATATTCTACATAACCATAGGCCATATATTTCCCTGCAATTTTACGTTCTCCGGTATCCAGATCCGGCGTGCGGTATTCCTGACAAATGGCAGTCAGGCCTGCTGCTGTTTGTAGAGGAAACTTCTCTTTAGTGATTTTTCCTTCCTTTTGTCCCACCAAAATATTATCCAGCGACTGATACATCAGGTCTGTGGTGGTGCAACACTCCAGAGCTTTATTGATATACTGAACCTGAATGTATGGATTAGATAAGCTCAGCTCCCGACCATTCCGAATGTAAGTGATAAAAGAGCCATTATTTTCATCAAAAGCTTCGGGATTAACCCAGGGAACATTAGGATTGGTCATCGGTAAAAGAGGCGGTTCATAGGTAAGCTTAAACTTCATGGTATAAGCCTCGAAGAGGTTGCTGTAGTTTTCACCAGTATAAACCACGGGAAACAATTCGGTAAGGGTATCGACGGTAGCTACGTCGGCCTGATTTTGTGTAGCATCGGATTCTGATGTGGCGCCGGTTTGTGAAGAAGAACAACTCATCCACAACAAAGAACCGATAAAGAAAGCTGTAAAAAACAAATTTGATTTATTCATAAAGCAAATTTACGAATTCCCGGTTTGAATTTACAAATCAGATATACCTTCGCAAAACCTGCTCTACAGAATGCACATATCCTCCTCCAAACAAATTGACATGCACCAGCAAAGGATAAAGATTATATACATCAAATCTTTCTCTGAATCCTGGTTCCAAAGGATAAATTTCCTGATAAGCATCATAAAACGCCTGAGGCTGCCGGTCAAACAGGGTCATAAATGCCAGTTCCATTTCCCGATGGCCGTAATATACTGCCGGATCGATGAGCACAGGATAACCATTTTCCCCACGCAAGATATTCCCACCCCATAAATCCCCGTGAAGCAATGCAGGTGGTTCTTCGGGAAAGAAATTGTCAAGTTTGGTGAAAAGATGTTCAAAATAACCTGCCGTACTTCGCCCCAACTCTCTTTTATCTACTGCCATTTTTACCATCGGACGAATACGCTCCCGGATAAAAAAATCCAGCCATTTTTCATGAAAATGATTCTGCTGAGGTAAAGCTCCGATAAAATTGGCGTGATCTAATCCAAAGTCAGGCTGAGTTTGTTGATGCAAACGAGCCAGTTCATAACCAAAATACTCCCAGTAATCCCTGGCTGCCCTACCCTGTTCAATAAATTCCAGTAATAGCCACGCATAAGATTCCGTTGCACCAATACTGATGATTTTAGGAACTCTCACCTGCCGCGACTGATCCAGTAATTGTAATCCCTTCATCTCTGCCATAAAATTGGATTGATGGTGGGTTTGGTTGTATTTAATGAAAAAAGTACCCTGGCTGGTGTTTAGCTGCTGCGCATTGTGTATACAACCTCCTCCCAAAGGACTTGAGGACTGGATTTTTCCGCCTATGGTGGATTCAATTTCGATTTTGATGGAGGTGGGGATAGCCATAATCGAAATTTACAAATAAAAGAAGGAGGGACGCAAAATTTTGCATCCCTCCTTCTTTTATTCTAAACAATTCAAATTAATTCGCCAAAGTAAAACGAATCTGAACTCCTCCACTACTGAATGAAGTTCTGAATGCATTGGCTACATAAGGATTATTGATATTCCGCTCGAAGAATAGCTTCACATTTACCCTTGTATTCACCACATAATCAATAGAAGGTGAGAGAATAAAGTTAAATGTACCGCGCGTTACCTCAGGAAGGCGAGCTGGTGTATCATCCTTGCTTAGGTACCGGTTAATTTCCTTGGTATCTCGCATCGTGGCTCTAAACTGAAAGTTAATGCTATTATTCAGCGAGATGTTTCTGCCGTTGAAAGAGAAGTTCCAGTTCAGTTTGTCTTTTCTGTATCCAAGCATCACTGAAAGATCCTGGTTTTTCATCTCTGTCAATTGAAGGTTACCAATATTAAAGGTCATTTGACGGCCACGCTTATAGTCTATCTGCGCAGTAGCTCCGTTTTTCATATTGACGTTGACTCCAAGCAGGGGCGCAAACTGTTCCATAATCTGAACGGTCTGAATATTGTTTTGAGCATAATAGTTTTCAATCTGCCCAAACATATCCTGCCCCACAGTATCAATGGCAGCCGGATACCCTCCAACCAGCTCTGCATTCAGGTTATTATTATAATTGGATACTGAATAAGTTCCCCGATAAGTATGTTTCAGGGTTACTGAATTAAAATACTTTTTCAGGAAAGGCAGATTTGACAGGCCGTTATAATTAACGCTCCAGTTAGGCAGCGGAACTTTCGGGAAAGTTTCCAGTGCAATTTTGCTGGAACTAAATACTCCATAGGCTGAAAGGAATGAAGAAATCAATACATCCTGATTGGATCCCAGATATCCGTTCTCATATCCTCCGGGGGTCAATTCTGTCCGGCCACTCAATCGGGAGGTATTAGGGTTTCTTGCGGACAAACGACGGGATATTTCTACCCTGTTATTGGAGAAATCTTCAAATGCCTGGGATTCATTATCTTCTCCTCCATACTCAAAAGCAGTCGGGAAGAATATATAGGACATGGTAAAATTACCACCATTCAACGGATCAAATGTCCGGTATTCCTCGTTGGTCGGATCGTAACGGAAGAAAGAACTTTCATTAAGACTTTCCGTTCGGTTGGCGTTTAGTTCTATTCTAAAGCCCTTAAACAGTTCTACCGAGGTTCTGGCTGTAAGAATTTCATTGCTTGTGGTTGAATAGAGATTTGCCAGTGTTGTATCCCGGGTAATCCAGTTATACCTCGCCGCATCACTCCGAATATCTCTTTGACTACCTGTAATAAATCCATAGGTAGGCGGTAAAAGCGGTGAATAAGAATTGGAGAACGGATCAGCATATCCAAAATCCAGCCCAAAATTATCCGTCTGAGGCAAATAACCTGGCAAAATGGTATTTCCATTTCGGCTATAAGTCAGGTCAATGCTCCTCACACTCAGGGCAACTCTCAGCACCTCTTTCCCAACCAGTTTGAGGAAACGGAAAGGATCGGGTTTATTGGTTGTATCGGCTTCCGCCCCCTCCTTATTAGGGTCAGGAGCATCCTTGGATGAAAGTCTGTTTCGACGAGGGCCTGTTTCTTCTTCCTTTTTGGTATTCGGCTTGGAAGCAGCATTTTTATTATCAGGAACTGCCTTTTTCCCTTCCAGAACATTCCTGAGGAATTTAATCTTTCGATAGAGTGAATTCATATCCAGACGTCCATTTGCCTGAATATTCTGTGAGTTGGCAATGGTATTACCTAAACTCCGGTTAATCTCCGGTGCCTGCTGCCAGTCAAAGGAACCCGAATAATTCACCGTGCTGCTTACCCAGTCAAGCACTTTAAACTTATTAAAAGGCACCTGGTAGCCCACAT
>JAGQVA010001298.1 GCA_020438265.1 Bacteroidota bacterium | reverse complement strand
GGCATTTCCGCTGAGGTTGATGGCTTGAAGGTCGGGGCAATTTGCCAGAAAATCCAGGTCATGATCTTCCAGATTCATTCCGGAGAGGTTGAGGGCGACGAGTTTGCCGTCTTCGATGTGGTATAGGCCCTCTTTTCCTTCATTTGTAACCAGAAACCGCTGGATATGGAGGTATAGGGGCAGATGGGTTTCGTCGGAAGGAATGAGGTTTGGGACTTTGGTTGTTAGTTGTGAGGGTAGTTGGGATATTGACATGTGTGTGGATTTCTTTGGAAGGGGGTAAATTAGGGATTTTGGGGGAAAGATTCATCTTTGATAAGCAAAAAACATGGGGCGCTCTTCTTTGGTCACTAGATGGCTGGTTGTCATTATCGTTATACAGATGACCGCGTAGGAAAGAAAATGGTTGAGGAGGGCTTTTACCTAACAGGAGGCCCCCAGTCGTAGCTGGGGGTGACAGCCATTGGCTGTTAAAAACACGCCGAACATTTCGGCGTGTACCAACAAAAGCACATGCTTTGTCATTCCCGACGCGTAGCGATCGGGAACCTCCTGAAGTCAAAAAAGACACCTGCGGTTTCCCATATATGCCAACGCTTGACATTGCTTAGAAACGACATTTCCTAAAAATGCCATCTAAAAACAATTTTTTTGCAAAAAGCAAGAGGCTTCGCCTCGATAAAAAGTCAAAAAGCAACACCTGCGCTACGGGGCAGTCCTGGAGAGACGAAGACCGAAGAGGTTGTAACGGTAACGAGGGCCGTAGTAATTGCGGTAGGAAACCCGGCAGACGCGCGGGGCGTCGCGCCACGATCCCCCGCGCAACACACGGCCACGACCCGATTCAGGCCATTGAGGGTCCTTTAACGGATTTTTGGGATAATCACCATACCAATCCCAACACCATTCAAATAGATTTCCACTCATATCGAAGAGTCCCAATTCGTTGGGAATTTTTATCCCTGTCCCATGGCATATTGAATGACTATTTTTTCGATACCAGCCTACTTCATTCAGATCATTACTTCCTGCATAGACATATCCTTTTGAATAAATTCCTCCTCGAGCTGCATATTCCCACTCTGATTCGGTGGGCAGGCGAAATCCGTTTGCTTTTAAATTATAACGAACCAACCATTTTAAATCATCATAAGAACTTTCATTTCCAGGATCTTTGAGATTGCGATTGATTTCATAAACTGGCTTTAAGTTTAGTCTTTTACTTAAATTATTACAAAAATCTACAGCATCATACCAGAAAATACTATCTACAGGGTTATTTATATCCAAAGAAAAATAAGAAGGATTTTCCCCCATCACGACCTCCCATAGCTCCTGCGTAACCAGAAATTGCCCCATCATGAAGTCGCTGACTTCTACTTTGTGGATGGTTTGTTTATTTCCTACCCAGTCCTCTATATCATCCCCCATCATAAAAGTACCTCCCTTAACCTTTACCATATTAAAAGAAGGCCCACCGGGAAGTGTTTCTGTAATGATTTCTAATTTGGGGAGTGATGTTGTTGGCATGGGAGAAAGATAATGAAAAATCGGAGATTTTTGCCCCTTTGCGCCGGATTAAAATCGCGGCGCAATGATGGGGATAAATGCTGTGAATGAATTCACAGAATGTTAAACCATCCAATGATGGAAAAATATAGCCTTCTCTCGAAGGAATGGCCC
>JAGQVA010001297.1 GCA_020438265.1 Bacteroidota bacterium | reverse complement strand
GCCAGGTTTCCGATTTCGTCCAGAAACAGGGTTCCTCCATTGGCGATTTCAAAACGCCCTGAACGGGCTTCTTTGGCATCGGTAAATGCGCCTTTCTCATGGCCAAATAATTCCGATTCGAATAAGTTTTCTGCAATTGCGCCTAAATCTACCTTGATAAAAGGTTCTTCATTTCGCATGGATTGGCGATGAACAGCCCTGGCTACGAGTTCTTTTCCCGTGCCATTTTCTCCCAAAATCAACACATTGGCATCGGTGATGGCTACTTTTTGAATGGAGGAAAAAATCGGTTTCATCGCTTCTGACTCACTAATCATTTCGGGAAAATGGCGGTCAATTTCCTGATTAATAGCCTTTCGACTGGATTTCAGTCGGGCAACTTCTTTACTGGTTTGGCTGAGTTTGAGAATGGCTTTTACCGAAGCAATCAACTTTTCCTTTTTCCAGGGTTTAATCAAAAAATCAATGGCACCCTGTTTCATGGCTTCTACCGCGATTTCGACGTCTCCATAAGCAGTATTCATCATCACATGCGCCTGTGGATCGTGCTTCAGAATTTTTCTTAGCCAAAACAACCCTTCCTGCCCATTGGTGACGCCAGGGGAAAAATTCATATCAAGAATAATCACGTCAAAAGAGGTGCTGCTCAGCAGGTTTATAAGATTTTTGGGAGAACTCTCTGATTCAACATGAGTAAAATGACGTTTTAATACCAGTCTGGCGGTGTACAAAACATCGAGATCATCATCGACAATCAAAATTCTCCCATTTAATTTATCCATACCCTAAAAGTAGGATAGTTGGCTGAATTAGAAAAGAAATCGTCTCAAAATGAAACAAAAATGGCAGTTGAAACAGCCTGACTATCAACTTAATCCGAAAGTAGCTACCTTTACAACAATCTTTATTTAAATATGATATGACCCCGGGAAAGCTGATTGTATTTTTGTTATTCGCTTCATTTGCTGCCCTTCATGCTCAGGATAATACTCTGAAGAGTGAAAATCTCAAAGCCGGAAAAGTTCATCCTTCAGCCATCAGGATCAACGTAGATATGTTTGGCGAGTTCAATGATGGCCTGTGTTCCTTTAAAAAAGGCGATCAAATCGGGTTTGTAAATGCGCTGGGAGACACCATTATTCCTCTTGGGAAATATCAGTATTTCAAGGATTTATACCTGTTGAAAGAGGAAAATATGCCCCGGTTTCAAGATGGTTATTGTCGGGTGATCAAGGAAATGAAAGATCGATACAATAACCGCATTTACCGTTATGGATTTATTAACCGTGAGGGCGAATTGGCCATTGATTATAAGTTTAAGTCTATCGGGCATTTTGCCGATGGATTTGCCTATCAGCTGGATTCAGGCAATTTTTTTGATAAAAACGGAAAAAAGGTAAACCCTTTTCCGGTTAAAAAAGAAGATTTTATTTTTCCGGAAGGGGTAGAATTCAGAGATTTTACCCGTAATATTTTTCTGCCATTAAAGCTAAAGAAGGATAAAAATCCCGCTGAAATAAACCCGTTTTTTACCTATTACGATATATTTTTAGAACCTGGTATTGAAGGGAATTTCACAGATGCAAGGCCATTTCACGATGGAATGGCAGCCGTCGCTCACAGAGACGATTCAACCGGAATCACTTTGTGGGGGTTTATTGATGAAGCGGGTACATTGGTAGTTCCTTAC
>JAGQVA010001296.1 GCA_020438265.1 Bacteroidota bacterium | reverse complement strand
CAGGTAATAACACAAGCTTTTGACCATGGTCCTTTTTCGCTTCAGAAATGATAAAATCCACAGCTTCATGGCCATCAAAATCTGCCTTCCCCACATTCTCCCGAATTGTTTCAAAATCAGCATCTGCACCTGGATAAAGCGGAATCTTTCCATCCAATGTGCACAGCTTTAAAACTCTTTCCGCTTCGGCGTATTGATCATCAATCCCTCCTCCGCTTCGTGTCGCATTCACCGTAATTCCTTTTACATCAAACGTTTCCCCGTTAAACAAAAGATAAGCCAATGCATGCTGATCATCGAGCTCATTATTTGCGTCAGTATCAAAAATAACAGGGATTTTGGTAGTTTCCTGTATTTCAGAAGTCGGCTCCGTTTCTGACTCCTTTTGATTATTTTCCCCACATCCGATCCACACAGTTAGCCCAATTAATAAAAGAAAAGAGATTGTAGATATTCGCATAAACATTCATTTATTGATTCAAAAAATCCATCACATCATCCAGGGTTGGAATGGAAGGTTGAGCACCCAGTTTTTTGACTGAAAGCGCTGCGGCTGCATGGGCAAAAATGACAGCCTGTCGGACATTCTCGTAGATTCCCATTCCCACTGCCAGTGCGCCATTAAAAACGTCCCCTGCCGCTGTGGTATCAACAGCTTCTACAGAAAAACCATTAATCATTCCTTTAAAAGCCGGAAGCGAACAATAAGCCCCCTTTTGTCCCATTGTAATAATCACGTTGGGGATTCCTATTTCGTGGAGTTTTTCAGTTGCCAGGCTTGCAGTCTCGGAAGAATTCACAGTTATCCCGGTATAAAATTCAGCTTCAATTTCATTAGGTGTAAACAGAAAAGTTTTTTCAAAGGGCAAATTTTCGAGACTTCTTGCAGGGGCAGGATTTAAGATGGTTTTTACTCCCATTTTATGAGCAAGTTCTACAGCACGGATAATAGTTGGCGAAGGAATCTCCAGTTGAATGAGCAGAAAATCGACTTCGTCAAAAAGCGCCTCGGTAATATGTTCTTCACGAAGTTCCTTATTTGCCCCGGCATTGATTGCGATGGTATTTTCCCCGTTATCGGCAATGTGAATCAATGCAATTCCAGTTGGCATCACCGATCGTTTTATAAAGGAAGTATCGATTCCATCTGCCTCATACCCCCTTATTGCCTGATTGCCAAAATGATCTCTTCCCACACAGGCAACAAATACAGTTTCAGCTCCCATTCTGGCTGCAGTTACCGCCTGATTCGCACCTTTCCCTCCCTGGACAATTCGGAGTTCACTGCCAATCACTGTCTCTCCAGGGCGGGGTAATGCAGGAACTCTCATGATAATGTCTGTATTGGAGCTACCAATAACGAGAATCTTGCTCATAGAAAATCGGGGCTTTGATCAGACCTTCCACGTTTTTGAAATCTGGAAGGTCTTAAAAATGTAAATTCCCATTTAAGCTAGGGTTTTTATTTGATAAGTTGAATTATTTTGAATAATAATTCGAGAAATCACCAACATATAAAAACCACTCTCAGTTATTTCATTCCCCAATCAATCATCCGCCCAATCAAAAACTGCCCTTCAGTTATCAGGTGAATTCCATCACTGGCATAATGATTCCATTTAGGCAGCAATGAGCTATACACATCGATAAAATAACAACCCTGTTTTTCCGCTACCTTTTTGAACTGAGGCACCAG
>JAGQVA010001295.1 GCA_020438265.1 Bacteroidota bacterium | reverse complement strand
AATGTCGATTTCAATTTTAGATCAAAATATTATTGCCCAAGAGTCAGATTGCCATTGTCAAAATAACAATAAAAGATTCGAATATCATATCAGTTTTAAAAATGATAAATATGTGACAATTTGTAGAAATGATCTGCTCCCCTTTATTTTAAATCTCAGGAATATTTCATTAAAATCAAGTTATAGCGAAGGAAAAGGTAATTACTTCCGGTTAACAGGATGGTACATATTAGATTTAGTCTCAGGTAATATAGCATTTGATATAGGTTAAACGCATCAAAATGAAATTCCAGATGGAAGTTCTACCTTTGAGGATGAATATAGTAGAAATATTTGAAGAGCTGCCCGATTTTCGTGTGCGAGGTCGGACGAGCTATCCTTTAAGCGAGGTTTTGGTGATCAGCCTATGTGCCGTATTGGCTGGTGCAGAAGATTATGAGGACATGGCAGAATATGGCAGACAGAAATCGGAGTTTCTAGGATCCTTCCTGGAACTCAAAGCAGGGATTCCCTCTCATGATACTTTTAATCGGGTGTACCGCTATATGGATAGAGCGGCTTTTACCCATTGTTTAAGCCGGTGGTCTGCAGAGATCATTGGATCCCTGTCTGAGCTCCAAATCAACATAGATGGCAAAGTGCTACGGGCTACTTCTCAGCGAGGAAAGCGAACCTCAGGTTTATGTCTGGTCAATGCCTGGGTAGCAGAACACTGCCTGAGTCTGGGGCAGGTAAAAGTGGATGCCAAGAGTAATGAAAAAACAGCCATACCAGCCATTCTAGAAGATATTGATATAAAAGGAGCCCTGGTAAGTATAGATGCGATGGGTACGCACACGAAATTTGCTGCGCAAATTCGAGCCAAGGAAGGCCACTATTTGTTAGCCCTGAAAAAGAATCAAAAAGCCTTGTACGAACAGGTTTCTGACTGGATGACTCGGCATCAGGATAGCTTTGAAAAAGCGGAAGAAACCGACTACGTAGGAGGGAGAATCGAAGAAAGAATTACCTATCTGTGCCAGGATTTGCCTTTTCTGGATGCACTCAAAGAATGGCCCGATTGTCAATCGGTCATTATGTCTCACTATGAAAGAAGCTTCAAAAATGGAAAGGAAGACCGCAGTTCCAAAACCCGATTTTATATCAGTAGTGCCCGTTTTACTGCCCAAGAATTTGGAAAAGCTACCCGCTCGCACTGGAGCATTGAGAACCAATTGCACTGGTATCTGGATGTAGTATTCCTCGAAGACAGGCAAAGAGTGCGAAAGGACCATGGCCCAGATAATATGGCTACGGCTAGAAAAATGGCCTTACAGATGCTATTGCAGCATAAAACCAAGGCAACCAGCCTCAAAAAGCTCAGAAAAAGAGCCACATGGAATCAGGATTTCCTGCTGCAAGTGCTAGCTTCTATGCAAATTGAGCTTTGATGCGTTTAACCTAAAGATCATATTACACAGTTATTCCCAAAGATATCAAACCAGGCGAATACCGCTACGGCTTAATCGTGAGTTACGGAGGCCTTGAGTTTCATGAAATCATGCCTACACGCTACAAAAGAATTGAAGAAATAGAGGATGAACATGGAGATGCCTATGGCTTTTTGGGACAGGTGGGAGAACGTTTTGATTTATACGATCTTACAGGGAAACTTTTGAAAACCTTTAATAATGTTCCTTATTGGATTCATACCAATGTG
>JAGQVA010001294.1 GCA_020438265.1 Bacteroidota bacterium | reverse complement strand
AAGGCCTTCAGGGAACATAACTCCACCACCTGAACCAAATCCTGGGATTCTTCCAGATGCAGAGACATGTTCTATGGATCCGTGTTGCAGGAGTTCGTTTTTGATATTTTCATATTTTTTCCCCAATCCTTCACTGGCTGGATTTCTGGTATCAATGACAAGAACCTGCTCTTTATCAAATCCCAAATTCTTGTTTTGCATGAATGACAATTGCCCAAAAACCACCAAAGTGGAAATGATCAGGGTAATAGAAATAATAAACTGGGTAATAATTAATCCTCTGCGAAAGAATTGTCCGCCACGGCTATGGCTAAATTTTCCTTTCAGAACCTGTACAGGTTTAAATGCTGACAGAACCCAGGCAGGATAAGCCCCTGCGAGTAATCCTATGGTGAGTGTGATAGCAATTAGCCCCAATATATTAGGCAGGGTAAAAAACGCTGACAGGATAACTTCTTTTCCAGAGATTGACTCGAATAGTGGAATGGTTGCGTAAGCAATTCCCAATGCCAGAATAATAGAAAAAATGGCTATTAAAAGTGATTCAATTAAAAATTGCCAGATTAAATGCGTTCTTTGGGAACCAACCACTTTTTTGATACCCACCTCTTTTGCGCGGTCCAGAGAGCGGGCGGTGGACAGGTTGATAAAATTAAAACACGCTATCAGAATCAGAAAAACGGCAATAAAAGAGAAGGAATAAATATACTTGATGTCCCCCGTTATAAATAAACCAGAACGATCAGAATGCAGGTAAATATCGGTAAGAGGTTCGAGATATAATTCTACTTCCAGCCCGAAACTCTTCATTTTTTCACCATATTGCTCTTCTACCAGATTCGTGATTTTGGGTTCAAATTGAGCTTTTGTTATTCCAGGTTTTAAGGTAAGATAATTATAAATCCAGTAATTGGCCCAATCGTAGGTTTTGGGAGGATATTCGATATCCCAGGTAGAATAGGAGAGGAGCATATCAAAAGTAAAATGCGAATGTCGGGGCGGATTGGCCACAATGCCCGTAACTTTAAAAGCAGTTGTATCATCAAAAATCATGGTTTTTCCCAGGGGCGATTCTTCACCAAAATATTTGTGAGCTGCTTTTTCAGTTAGTACCACAGCGTATGGTTCATCCAGAGCATTTTTGGGATTTCCGGCAATAAGTTGAAAGGAAAAAACATCAAAAAAAGAAGATTCTGTATAGAAAATTTCATCCTGAAAGCGTTGGTTATTGTGTTTTACCTGAGGAGTCCACTGATTAAACATTCTGACGACATGTTCTACTTCCGGATAATTTTCCCGCAACTCAGGAGCAATTAACCTACTGCTACGAGCACTGGGAGGTGTTTCTGATCCCGGCAAATAATTATCAGTTCCAATAAGATAAATTCGATCTTTCTTTTCGTGGAATTGATCATATTTTAATTCATCAGAAATAAAATAAAAAATCATCAGGGCAGCACTCATGCCCAGGGCCAGTCCGGTAATATTGATAAAGCTGTAAACCGGCTTTCTTTTCATTAACCGGAGAGTGATTTTAAGGGTTGATTGTAGCATATTGATATAAGCATAAAGATGGAAGGAAAAGGTTCGATTACTAAGAAAATAAGGGCGTAGATAAGAGAAGGAAGCAAAAAGGAACTTTCGTCTGGCGACTTTAAGTGATTGTTCTTCAGTGATTTCTGCAAACATTTCATATAAATC
>JAGQVA010001293.1 GCA_020438265.1 Bacteroidota bacterium | reverse complement strand
CCGCGATTTACTCATCAGGGATCTGATGGATTCCACCGATTTCGGAGAAAGCATTCGCCACATGTCTGCTTTTGCAGCTTTTGCAGAATATGCTGAAAGCAGTGAAAAAAACGAAATGGACCTGAAAATCAAGGGAGGAAATGCCCTCCTGGCTGAAAAAATGGCAGATGCTATCGGTCGGGAAAACATTCTTCTGGCTCATCAGGTAAGTTCTGTCGAACAAACCAAAAAGCAAGTAACTATCACCTGCGCCAACGGGACAAAGTTTGAAGCCGACAAACTCATTTGTGCGATTCCCACCTTTTCTCTGATGAAAATTGACTGGAAACCTGGCTTGCCTGCAATCACCCTTGAAGCGCTTGAGGAATTGCAGTATGCCCGTATTGGAAAATTCCCTATTCTATTCACCGAAAGATTCTGGAAAAGAGAAGATTTTGACATGATTACCGATACCCCGGCTCATTATTTTTATCACGGTACCAAAAATCAGCCTGGCTCTCACGGCGTACTCACCTGTTATGCTACCGGAGATAAAGCAGATGTACTGGCCTCCGTGAGTAAAGAGCAGCGAAAAACCCTGATTCTCGATGCTTTAAAACCCGCATTCGGAGACGTCAGCAAATACGTCAAAGAAGACATGATGTATTATTGGGGCTTGGATAAATATTCCCTGGGTGCTTATGCCTTTTACGGAAAAGGACAGTGGTTTGAAGTAATGCCGGTTTTGAAAAAACCGTTTATGAATTGCCATTTTGCGGGAGAGCATCTGGCTGACTGGCAGGGATTTATGGAAGGGGCAATTAATACAGGAGAAGAAGCGGTAGATGCAATGTTTTGAGATAAATTTCAAACCTCCATTTTCTAAAAAATTACCCAAATGGGTAATTGAAAGCTCATGCTTTTCAAGATAATATTGTAATCAATATTTAATACTTGAAAAACATACATTCATGAGTTCTAAAATACTGACTTATTTTGCCCTTTTGATTTTGACATCGCATGTGAGTGGACAGACTTTGTTAAAAGACATAGATGACTTTGTACCGGGTGCTGCATCCTCTCCCTCTAATTGGTCTGCTGTTACGGATGATGTATTTATTTTTCAGGCAAATAATACCCTGGAAAGCCAATCCATTTTTGCAAGTGATGGGACTGAGGCTGGAACGATCGGATTGGGATTCTATTCGGTAGACTCAGATATTATCCAGTTTGGTAATAAAGCATATTTTGGCGGTTGTAATTTGCTATTGGGAGCGGATAGTTGTTCCGTTCTGTGTGTTTCGGATGGTACGGTAGCAGGTACCCGTACTTTCTTTGATCCCGATCCTACGGGAATATCTCTGAAAATTGAAGAGATTGTTGCAGGTGATACTTTATTTTACTTTGTAGGACATACAATCAGTGGGGGGTATGAAATATGGCGCAGTAATGGAACGGTTGCAGGGACGTACCAGGTTATGGATATAGCACCAGGAGCAACGAGCGGTTATGTGGGAGAATTGGCCGTGATAGATGATATCGCCTATTTTGCTGGTTATACAGATGAACACGGTACAGAACCCTGGCGTAGTGATGGGACTACTGCCGGAACATATATGATTGAAAATCTAAATGAAGGCGCAGCCAATTCAAATCCCGCTTATTTCACCGCTTCAGGAGGATATATTTACTTTTCAGGTCTGGGTACTGATACGGGTGTTGA
>JAGQVA010001292.1 GCA_020438265.1 Bacteroidota bacterium | reverse complement strand
TATTGGCCAGGCTTTTGTCTGTAATCTGAGATTCTTCAAAATCATTTTCCCAGAGCGATTCATCTTCCAGATAAAGAATGGAATGATATTTTTCCCCTGCCAGGCCTATTTCCAGTTTGGCAGTATGTCCATTTTGGATTGGTTCATTACCAATTCGTTTAAATCGATTAAATTTTTTCAACCGATTGATGATATTTCGTTCAATAATTGCCGCCTGATCCCCTCCTTCAAATTTGGCTTTGGCACTGGGCATTAATTCAAGAAAAAATTGAAGATCGGGTTTTACCCGCACAAATTGAAGGTATTTCCTCAGGCTGTTATAGGCCTGATCTGATTGGGGATGCCATTGGGTGATTTGTAAAGGATTATTCTCGAAATGACCTTTCACCTCCGGGTCGAGATGAGCCTTAAACATGATGTTTTTTGCCTTTTGGGCAAATTCCGGATCAAGTTGGGGATTCAGCACATAAGCCTGATAAGGGACCGTGTATTTGGCTAAAGGGGCAATCTGGTTTTGTTCATTGGCTGAAAGTTGAAACAGGCTTTCATCATCAATGGCTATCCCGTCTGTTTCCCTGTTAAGCAAGGCTCTTAATGATTCTTCATGACCTCCTGAAAAGGTATATCCTGTAAAAAAACCTGATTCGATGTCCAGGTTATTTTCTTCAAAAACTCCCAGAGGGATTTTATATCCGGAAGTAGACGTTTCCTTGACAAAGGTAAAATGTTTGCCCCCCAGCTTGTGAAGTGAATCAATTTTACTTTCTTTATGGACCAAAATGCAACCGGAATAATTGGGGCGTCCATTGACATTATGGCTGGCAAATACTTCCAGTTCGTCAAATTCGTTCTTTGCATTCAAATAGGGAAAAGGAGTAAAAACCCCCATATCAAGTTGGCCATTGGAAAGAAAATAACCAAGATCTTCTCCATTTTCATACACCGTAATTTTTAATTTTTTATCGAGCTTTCGGGCCAGATATTCCAGCAAGGGTGTATAGGTTTGCTCTACAGCCTCCCGGGTTTTATACATAATGATTCCGACTTTAAAACTATCTGTCTGAGGAAAAACCCCCTGCCAGATGATAAAAGCCGAAATAAAGGCTATGATATATTTACTACTCCCATTCATATCCCTATATTCACGTTCCGATTTTAATTTCAAGGTAAAAATAAGTAAAATTTCTACTGCACAATAATAATAACAAATGACTTATCAAGCTTCCCCCTCCCGTTATGATGAAATGGTATATAAAAGGTCTGGAAAAAGCGGGTTGATTCTGCCTGCAATCTCTCTGGGCTTATGGCATAATTTCGGCGATGTTGACTGTTTTGACGATTTTCGGAAAACTCTTCATTATGCCTTTGATCAGGGAATTTTGCATTTTGACCTGGCGAATAATTACGGACCACCTCCCGGTTCTGCCGAAGATAATTTTGGCCGTGTTATGGCTAAGGATTTTCGTCCTTACCGCGATGAAATGATTATTTCCACCAAAGCAGGATATCGTATGTGGCCCGGACCTTATGGCGAATGGGGCTCCCGCAAATATTTAATTGCCTCCCTCGATCAGAGTTTGCAGCGAATGGGCCTGGATTATGTAGATATTTTCTATTCTCACCGTCCTGATCCCAATACGCCTTTGGAAGAAACCATGAGTGCGCTGGATCAGGTTGTCCGGCAGGGAAAGGCTTTGTATGT
>JAGQVA010001291.1 GCA_020438265.1 Bacteroidota bacterium | reverse complement strand
GCAATTTGGCAGGTTTTGAGATAATTCTGCAAAGCACGCTCAACCAAATGAATTTCGGGAAATCCATTTTCAAAAACCAATGGAAAAAAGGAAGAAAAAGCAGAAGCAATGAATGAGTCAGTATCCTGGATCTGGTTGATGACAGATGATTTATCCGGAAATAATGGCTTTACCGAAATCCAGGGTTGAAAGCGAATACCCAGATATCTTGAAGGCGGCATAATGTCTTGCTGGAACTTTCTCAATTGCGGCCCAAGAATCCTGATTCCCTGATAATGTGGGATATCAATAAACACCAAAGAGACTGTATTTTCAGGGAGAATTTCATGGTGAACCAGCCTCTGTTCTGAAGAATTTTCAGGTATCTCAAACAGCCAGTAATTGCTAATAATATGCTGAAGAGAGTGCGAGGGAGAAAGTTCCTGATATTTCATTTTTACACGCCGATTTAGTAAATTCTATGTTCTAAATGATAAAACCATGAGTGCTCTTCATTATCATCGATATTGGCTTCTAATCATCGTTCTGGCTTCTCTTCAAATCATGGCCTGTGAGGGAGATACGCTGGTATTTACACAACCTCAACCCAGCAACGCCAAAACTATAGATAATATTCCGGAAGGTTTCAGGGGAAAGTGGAAAATACAAGATGAGCTTACCGGATATTTTGTGATAGACAGCAGGCAAGTGATACTTTTTGAAAAAAAGGAAGAGGCGATTCCTTTGGACTCTTTATCAGATTATCATTATTTCCTGAAAGGAGATTCGTTATTTCAATTCAGTTATACGTCTGTTTCAAAAGCATCTGCCAGTTGTAATTCTTCCTGGTTGTGGCTGGATGAATTTACAGCTTCTGTAGATACGGCCTTACTCAAAAATGCAGAGAAAGTGATCGTTTCGGTAAATAATGCATTTTACCAGGTTGATATGAAGGAATTGAAAGGATATATGGTCCACTTTGATACGGTACAGCAACAGTATATTCCTTTTACAAAAGCGGAAGGGACATCCGTTCACGACTCATTATTCTGGTATGAGGAATTTTTTGTCGGGAGAATAGGAGATATAACCACCACCCAAACCAAAGGAGATGATTGGGTTTTTCTATTCGATGAAAATGACAAACTTTCCCATATTATCGACCATGATAGTGCCAGCCTTACCCTAGAAGATGATATTCTCTATATGAAAGAATGGTCTTACAGGTCTTTGTTACCTCTTTACACAAATAGCTCACAGATCAGAAAGAAAAAACAATACCTTTTCCTCAATATAGAAGATGTAAAAGGTTATTGGGAACCCGTGATCATTGAGCAGATCAATGATAATCAAATCCGCTATATCCTTTCTTACTTCGACGATATAACATTTATCAAAGAATACTTTCAGGTAAACCCAGGCCCATTACCGGGAGATCCCGATTCGACAAATTATTACTATGCGAATCCCAGCCCGAAAGAACTTTTTCGGCTTTTGCAATCTGATAGTTTGGATTGGGTAGACCTTGTCAGGATTCCTTAACCCTTATACTTCCTTTTAATCTCAAATAAATCCAACCGCCGATCCTTCAGGTTTTTGACACTCCCAAAATTGTGCAATTCCGTCAACAGGGAAGTATCCACATCTGCGATCAATACCATTTCTGCATTGGGGGTTGCTTCCGCTTTGATTCCATTGGTCGGAAACTGGAAATCACAAGGAGTAA
>JAGQVA010001290.1 GCA_020438265.1 Bacteroidota bacterium | reverse complement strand
TCCGTTTTTATCTGTAAATCTGCTTTTCCCTGGGGTAAAAGTTGCTCTTTGATTTCTCTCACTTTTTGCCCCATCAAACTATAAACCTCCAAACCCACATTTGCTGCTTTACTAATCTCCATGTTCACATTCACCACCTCAGAAGCTGGATTAGGGAAAACGGAAATCTTCTCTCCCAATTCATCCTCAATCGCAGTGGAAGTGGTCGAAATGAATAACTTTCCCACCCCTGCATTCTGTTCCACAACAGACGGAATATCTGTGGCATCCATCAACACATGGGAATAGTCATAAGGAACTGAAAGCGTACAACTCAGCGGCTGATGTGTATCACTGGCACTGTAATCAAAAGGACTATTATCCCGAATGTTGCCAATGGTGTCTACTGCCCCCAGGATATTGCTGTAAGCCGAAACCCATGGATTATGGACATTTTCAAAATAATTATTCTCAATCAGGATACAGGCATTAATCCGTGAGTTGATTGCTGTAGAAACCACATCCACATAATAATTATTGAAAATATGCCCCGTCCCACCTCTGAAAAGCGGCATACGCGAATTGGCATTTTCATACAGATTGTGGTGGTAAGTCACATGGCGATTAAACGTATCACTTTCTGAACTGCCCGAAAGACTACATTTCCAGCTGTCGTGAAGATAGTTCCAGGAAAATGTGATATAATCAGTTGATTTTTTGATATCAAACAACCCGTCGTAATCATCTTTCCCTACCGTTTGGTATTCGTTGTATAATTCACAGTGATCCACCCACACGTGATCCGTTGGCCCTTCAATACTGATACAATCTTTGTCTCCAATATCGACGTGGTGAATTTTTAAGTTACGGAGAATGATATTACTGGTACGCCACAATTTGATCCCAATTCCATTAAATTCGGCTCCATAACCCCGGCCCAGAATCGAAATATCTTCCACATCCTTTACATCAATTTTACTCAGACCAACCGAATTGGCAGGGGTGATGATTCCGTCTACATAAATAATGAGAGGATTATTTCCCTTATTTTTAATCGCATCCTGAAGTTCGTTTCCTGTAGTAACAGTGACGGTATCCCCTCCTTGTCCTCCGGTGGTGTTTCCGTTAACAGTTGCATATCCCGCAAGGGCGAATGTGTCTATTTGACTCATGCCGTAGTTGGGGAAGAGGAGAATAGGGAGTATATATAGTAAACAGTATTTTATCATGATTTTATGAATTAGAGTATTTTTTATAGCATTTTTTGGATGGAGATTGCCAATCTTTTTGGTGGTGTCGTCTGGGAAGATCCCTCGCTTCGCAGCTCGGGATGCCCACAAATTGTGGGAATCAGGTTCATCCGCCATCCGGCGGAATTAAAAACACCCCGTTTCGGGGCATCCCGAGCGTAGCGAGGGATCTTCTCTTATCTCACAAACTTCTCACTCATCACCTGCCCCTGATAAGTCAGTGTAAACAAATACACTCCCGAACTAACCGCTGAAAGATTAACCCTGGCTTTTCCCGATAAGCCAATTTCTCCGGAAGCAACTACCCGCCCATCAAGGCTGATAACCTGAAAATTACTCCCGGTTTGTGCCTTCCGGATATCCAGCCATTCCTGTTGATAAACCCATTCTACCTGACTGGAAAGAAGCTCAGAATTAGCTGTGGTGCTATTGTTAACAGGATTGACGTAAGGCCCTACAGAGAACACTTTTCCACTGCCT
>JAGQVA010001289.1 GCA_020438265.1 Bacteroidota bacterium | reverse complement strand
CAGGTGGTAGATGCTGCCAGACCCGGTAACCTGGGTGAAGTAGGTTATTATGACACCTCTCCCAGAGTCGGTGCAGGATTACGTGGCTGTTGGGGGGCTTATCCCTTTTTGCCTTCAGGGATCATTCTGGCTTCAGATATGGGAGAAGGATTATTCATTTTACAGCCAGAATTTCAAAGAGCCTGTTATCTGGAAGGAAATACGACTAATTCTGCAAATGGAAGCCCTTTAAGTAATGTAAAAATCGAAATTATTGGCACGGATGTGATCGATTATTCCAAAACAACCGGAGACTATGCCATCGGAATAGCTGATTCGGGGGAATATGAAGTCATTTTTTCCAAATACGGTTATAATCGGGAAACCAGAAAAATCAAATTATCAAACGGAGTCCTTCATATTGAAAATGTGGCGCTTACTCCTGCCGCACAAACTTCTTTATCAATAGAAGTCATTGAGGAAGGGTCAAATCTTCCCATTGCAGATGCAAAGATTGAACTTTCTGCTCATGAAGGCAGCGAAACGTTGCTTCAGACTGATCAGCAGGGGATGGCTTCTGAAAACATACTGACGGGTGGTTATTTCCTAAGCGTAGGGAAATGGGGATATAAAACTGTCGCCCAATCAATCGCAGTTACTGATACCACAGGTACAATTATCATTGCACTTAAAAAGGGATATTACGATGATTTTACCTTTAATTTTAACTGGGTAGGTGCAGCTTCTGCTATTTCCGGAAACTGGGTCAGGGGAGTACCTTTTGGCACTTTCAGTAGTGGATATTTATTTAATCCTGATTTTGATTCGCGTAAGGACTTTGGCAATAAAGCCTTCGTTACAGGAAATACTCCGGATACTGACGTTAGTTTAGATGAAGTGCAAGGAGGGAAAACAACCCTTTATTCCCCAATATTTGATCTCAGTGGTTATGTAGATCCTGTGATTTCTTTTGAATACTGGCTGACTAAAATTAATAATAATGGAGGGGACGCTAATGATACACTTATCGTAAAGTTTATCGCTGGAAATCAGGAATACATTATCGGGAAATACACAAAATCATTACCCATCTGGAAAGATGTGCAGTTTAGAGTTCTGGATTATCATCATAGTTTGACTAATACGAATCTCCTTATTTTTGAAATTGAGGACAAGGCGCCTTTCGGAGTTCTGGAAGCCGGAGTGGATCATTTTGAAGTAATTGAAACCGGCTGGGCAGTAAATATTGAAGACGAACTGCCAGAGGTAGATTTCCAGATTTATCCAGTACCAGTGGAAGATCATTTCCAGGTTTCCTATCATCTGAATGCGCGTAAAAGCTTAGGAGAATTAACCTTTGAAGTGATAGATCTTCAGGGGAGAAACTTATGGCAACAAACCTTAAACGGCTGGTCAGGAAAGCAGGAGGTTAGTCTGGATCTTCCCGCCGGAATGTATATCGGGAATTTGCGGTTGGATGGACGTTTGCTGAAATCGGTTAAGTGGATGAAGGCTGGCAATTAGCTATTGGCCTTTAGCTATTGGCTTTTGGGCAATTTTAACCATATTGATACCTGCTAAAGACCAAAAGCCAACAGCCAAAAGCCAACAGCCAAAAGCCAACAGCCAAAAGCCAACAGCCAAAAGCCAACAGCCAAAAGCCAACAGCCAAAAGCCAACAGCCAAAAGCCAACAGCCAAAAGCCAACAGCCAAAAGCTAACAGCCAAAA
>JAGQVA010000127.1 GCA_020438265.1 Bacteroidota bacterium | reverse complement strand
ATAATGGCGTCAGGAAGATCTGATGCAGCTCCAGCCATCTCGCTAAGGATTAATACTCCTCGCTTGGATTCTTCTTTGCTGGCAATAAATTCTTTGGCTACCAGATTCATCCCGTCCCGCAGGGGGGTAATCAGGGCTACGTGTGCAGCCCGGTAAAGAGCGCTTAAACTGTTGAAAGGAAAAGAACGATAATAATACCTGATGGGAATCCAGTTGAATGTCCCATAAGCGCCATTGATTCGACCTACCATTTCGTCTATTCCTTCTTTCAGACTTTGGTACTGTTCGACATTGGACCGGGAGGGGACCACAATGAGGATCAGGGTTACTTTCCCCTGATAACCTGGATTCCTGGAAAGGAAATATTCATAAGCCTGGATTCTTTCAGGAATACCTTTTGAGTAATCCAGTCGATCAATGGAAATAATGATTTTTTGCTTTTCGCTGTACTCCTTGATATAACTGACTTCCTCCAAAATGGCTTCTGCCTGTGGGGGATGTGCGTATTTTTCATAATCAATTCCCATCGGAAATACATCGACATTCACAACCCGATTGTTTGCGACGAGTTTTCCAAAATTATGCTCGATTCCTCCAATACGATAAGCTGCACTAAGAAAGTGCCGCATATAACCAAAGGTGTGAAAACCAATTTGATCAGCACCAATAATTCCTTCCAATATTTCCCCACGCCAGGGAAGGGTTCTGAATATCTCATAGGAAGGAAAAGGAATATGAAGAAAGAAACCTATGGATAAATCGGGAAATTCTGCTCTGAGCATTCCGGGTACAAGCATCAGCTGATAGTCATGAACCCAGACCATATCTCCTTCCTCAATAACCGTGGCCACGACATTGGCAAAATGGCGGTTTACTTTTTTATAAGCCTCCCAGTAGGTATCTTCATAAGTTGTATATTGAGTAAAATAGTGAAAGTGTGGCCAAATGGTTTTATTACTAAACCCCTCATAAAAATTTTCAACTTCTTTTTGGCTGAGAAAAACAGGAACCATTCCATCCCGGAAAAACTGATAGGTTATTGATTCTCTTTCCAATTCATCATCCACGACTTTTCCAGGCCAGCCAATCCAAATTCGTTCTCTGGGGTCTTCCAAAGAATTGAGGCCGGTTGCGAGACCTCCTGCGCTGGGATGGTAAATGAGTTCACCTTTTTTTCTATCAACTGTGATGGGAAGGCGGTTTGAAACGATTATAATTCTAGACATATTTTCAACAAATAACACATTGGATTAGGTTTTTTGCAACTGTGAGGCCTGAAAAATTCAAAATTTAATATTCTCTTCATAGCTTTCCTCATTCAAAATATCGCTTTTTCAGGATGGGAAAATCTGCGAAATAACACTTTCTGTTTTAAACAAAGGCTTCATGAATTTGTTATTTTTTCATACTGAAAGGTTCTTTCCTTCACCTCTCCAGGTTGCTTCTACTCTTTTATATTTATGTTTCCTTTTTCAAAAATCAAAATGAAAATCAAAGAGCATATAAAAAATTATCCTTTCGTTAGGGCTTTTTAAATTGCGATTACTCGAATAATGTGTAGTTTTACAACGTGATTTTAACCCCGAGAAAGAGAATATTAGTATGAGAATTCACTTCATTGCTGTTGGCGGTAGCATTATGCATAGCCTGGCGATTGCTTTGCACCAGGCCGGCCATCAGGTTACAGGTTCTGACGACCAGATTTATGATCCTGCTCGTACTAAACTGGATAAAGCGGGCCTTTTGCCTGATAAGGATGGCTGGGATGCAGAACGAATTACCGAAGACATCGATGTGATCGTTTTGGGAATGCATGCATTTGAAGATAATCCCGAACTGATTCGGGCAACGATACTGGGGTTAAATATCGTTTCCTTTCCTGAGTTTATTTTTCAGCAATCTCAAAACAAACATCGCATTGTTATTGCCGGAAGTTATGGGAAAACCACAATCACTTCCATGATTATGCATGTTCTCAAATCAGAAGGGAGAAATTTTAACTATCTGGTTGGGGCAAATGTTCCGGGGTTTGAGAATTCTGTAAAACTGGATGAGGATGCGCCGACGCTGATTGTTGAGGGAGATGAATATTTGTCCTCACGAATGGACCGCAGGCCCAAATTCCTTCTCTATCAACCTCACATGGTCGTCATTTCCGGAATCTCCTGGGATCATATTAATGTATTCCCTACCGAAGATGAATATGTAGATCAATTTGCTTTCCTCCTCAAATCACTGGAAAAAGCTGCTGTGGTTATTTATAATGAAAACGATCAGCGGTTGACCAACCTGGCAAAAAAATATGTAGATGAAGACCGCCAGTATTTGCATCCTTTCGGGATCCCTTCATACAAGGTAAAGGGAGGCCAATACGAAATCAAAATCAAAGGAGAAAAACAAAAACTTCAGGTGATTGGCAAACACAATATGGCCAATATCGCTGCTGCATGGGAAGTATGCGATCTTCTGGGAATAGAAGTAGTCGATTTTCTCAAACACATGGCTACCTTTACCGGAGCCAAATCCCGGATGGAAACCGTTTCCGAAACGGAGAACAAACTCGTGATCAAAGACTACGCTCATGCCCCTGCTAAAGTCCAGGCAACTGTAGAGGCGGTCAGAGAACGATACAAAAAAAGAAACCTGATTGCCTGCGTAGAGCTTCATACCTTCAGCAGCCTTAATAAAGAATTTATTCCCCTGTATAAAAATACCTTAAAGAAGGCTGATTACAAGATAATTTTTATCGATCCCCACGCGTTACAAAAAAGGAGAATGCCCGCTATTTCCAGAGAAGACCTGGTCAAAGCCTTCGGAGATAAGAGTTTGATTTACCTGACCGAATCTTCAAGTATTGAAGATACCATTCGTAAGTGCCAGACAGGTGATGATGTGATTTTGATGATGTCTTCAGGTAATTTTGATGGGCTAAATTTGAAAAACCTGTAAAAAATTATTTTTCTCAGTTTTTTGGGTGAGGTTTCTCCAAACCATTCGTCATACATGTGTGTATGGCCAAGTTAATTAATAATTTGCTTTCCCTTACCAGGATAAATGAATTTTCATTTCCCTGTCATATTTCCGTTAAAAAATTTATTTTTTATATTTAAGTTTATAAATAGATTTTACCTTTTTAAAAAATAATTACTATGGCCAAAAATGTATATGGTTATGATCTCGGTGCCAAAATCGTACAAAAAGAGGCTGCCCAGGGGGTGAAGTTAGTACCAGACAACCGGACGTTAATTGTCTTGCCTTTTAGTGAGGAATATGATGAAGAAATTAATCCGACGAGACTGAAAAGCATGCAGGAGCTGTTTGCTCATTATCAGCCCTCCACAGAGGTTGAATTTAAGAATATAGAAGGGGAGACTGAAGATCCATCCATGCTGAAGTTTGAGACACTGGCAGATTTCAAACCTGAAGGAATCGTCAATCAGGTGCCTTTACTTCAGGAACTGGAACAGCAGGCTGAGACTTATGCACGTTTTGCCGATATTTTCCAGAATAATGAAAAATTAATCAATGTTTTGGCAAATGAAGAATCAAAAAAAGAGTTGCTCGAACTTATTGATACCCTAATTCAAGAACTATCCTAAAATACCTTTTCCCATGACTGAAGAAAAACTAGCATTACAAGAAAAAGTAAAAGAAAAAGTAGCCTTACTTAAAAAAATGGGAGGCTTCCGCATTCTGGAAGGAATTGTGGACGGTAAAAAAGGTATTCGGGATATGAACCCCAAAGACGAACCCCGAAGGGTAGCCTTTTTAACTGACGATGATAAAGAAAAGAAAAGAGCATCTCTGAAATCAGAACTCAATCTTCTGAAGGAATTGATCGAAATGGGGAGTAGGGAAGAGGCTATTGAAAGTGCTCGTGAAAAGAGTAGTAAAGCAGGACAGATCTTAAACGAAAACCTTCAGACGGCTATTGAAGCCAACAAAGAGCTGGAGACTTCCTACCGTTCTATGGATTTATTCTTCAG
The DNA here is from genome assembly GCA_020438265.1 of Bacteroidota bacterium. Lineage (GTDB taxonomy): Bacteria > Bacteroidota > Bacteroidia > J057 > J057 > JAGQVA01. The sequence continues at coordinate 5,933 of JAGQVA010000127.1, read as the reverse complement.
AAATGCTGAAGAAGAAGGAATGAGGAATTTGTACTTCGTTAATATGTCAACTAAGGAATTTATCAATCCGGACTCTACCTTCAGGGCTGATATTGCTGATCACTTTGATGATAAATTTGACAGATTCTCCTTGGAGAATAATTACTCCTTATTTGTATTACCCGGATATCTGGGGGATGAATTGGACTATTTTAGTAAAATGGCCAAAAAGTATCGTATTACCCTGGTTTCTGACTATAAGGATTCCAAGGATTTTGAAGACATTGAAAATGGGGTTGAGGAACAAAAAGTTGGGGGAGATGATACATTCAAATCCAATACAATCCTCACCTGTAATTATGGTGCAGTAAGGAAAAAATACGATGGACTGGAGAAGGAAGATCTTTTCATTCCGCTTTCTGTTGCCCTGGCCGGAAAGATGTATAGCAGCAATGGCATTCAACCTCCTTCAGGCAAACGTCATGGAAAACTGGATGGAGTGTTAGGCACTCGTCTGGATCTTCGGAAAACGCAGGTGGATAAAATTGATAAGATGGGAATGATTCCTGTTATTTATGAAGGAGCCTGGGGAACAGTAGCGATGTCCGATGTTACCTTATGTGTTGAAAGTACAGATCCTGACCTCAGGGCTCTGGGAGTTGTCAGGTCTATGGATTGGATTGCCAAAGTTTTGCTTGATTATTTCAACTCTTTGACCTTCCAGGTATTTGACGGAAATCTCCGCAAGGAAATTAACAGAGAGCTTAATAACTTCTTTAATAAAATCAAGGGTCATGGCAAACTGATCGAGGAATACAAGATCACTAAAGTTGAGAAAGATCCCGAGAACCCGCAAGCCGTAAAAATCGGAATTAATGTAAAACCGTTTTTCGCAGTCAAGCATTATATCATCGATTTTTCAGGTACCCAAGGCAATTTTGAAGAGGATGAAGGATAGAAAAAAAATACTTGTTCATTTCTAAATTTTTGCTATTTGAAAAGCAATAATCAAAAAGCGGAAACGTACTTATCCTATATCCCTATAATTTTTTTGCAATCTTAAATTTTAACTAATAACCACAACTATGGCTATTATCAAAGTTGTATTTAAAGTAGACGGTGAAGAAACCGAAGTCATCAGATTATCTTATCAATTTGATCAGGACATTGATCCTATCGGCCAACCAGCCGGAGAAGTAAGGGGTGGACAAATTAAAGTTACCGTTCCCGCTTCTAAAGCCAGTGAAGCTCGTTTTGGATGGATGGTAGATCCTAACATGAAAAAAGAGGGAGAAATCGATTTTGTTGATTCTACCGGGCAAATTCTGAAAACTCTGGTATTTACAGATGCATACTGCATCGGATATATTGAAGAGTTTGAAGCTTTCAGCTCAGGGTCAACGGGTACTGTCAATGTCAGAGATGGTGCGAAAGAAACGCTCACATTATCTTGTCGAATCATCGAAATCGGTGGTGAGTCTCATGAAAACACCTGGCCAGATGCCTAATAATTGATTTTTCAATTATTCTATTGTAAAAAATTCAACAACCGGGAGCCAGGCAATCTGATTGTTCTGGCTCTTTTAATCAAAACCGATTTGGCAACAGCATCTGTTAATATCACGGTAGGCGGGCAGCATATATCTCCCCGTAAATTGGATCTTCGGCAATCTTTTTACGGACACCATTCCTTTGCCATTCATGTGGCCTCTGATAAACTTGAAGGTAAAGATGGTTATTCCATTGATAACTCCCTGGAAAATATCGGTAAAGATATTTCCATAGAAATCCAGCGGGTGAACCAGGCTGATAGCTCAATCCTGGTTTTTAAGGGAATTATTACTTCCGTAAGCATGGATAGAACCTATGCCGGGGATAGTTTTATTGTTTTTAAAGGCCATAGCCCAACCTACATGCTCGAAGATGGTCCCGTTGCCCGATCGTTTGAAGAAATGGATCTTTCCGGAATTGCCAATGATATTTTGGGGCAATATCCCGGAAACAAACTCAATCCTTCGGTTTCACCTCAATATGGTGATTCAATTCCTTATGTAGTCCAATACAATGAAACCAATTTTGAGTTTCTCAGCCGAATGGCCAACCAGTATGGGGAATGGTTTTTCTACGATGGCCAATCGCTCATTTTTGGGAAGTTGCCCAATCCGGATAATATTGACCTGACTTTGGGAAGCGATCTTGAGTATTTTGACTTTGGTGTCAATATTCGTCCTTCCAAATTTAATCTGCACGGATATAATATACAGGAGAACCGCACAGTAGAATATGCCTCAAGTGGATTTAAGCCTGGCTGGCTGGACAATTATGGGGAAAAAGGACTTAATGCAGCAGACAAACTGTTTGGCAATGAGCCATTATCAGAAATATGGGAAAACTCTCTGAATGATGGAGCAATCAAAAAACTGGCAGAATCAAAAAGAGGAACTTTGCTGAGTGATACCGCTTTTTTTAATGGAAAAAGCGTTCATCCTGGCCTGGCTGTTGGTGCCCGGATTACTGCCCATGCAATTAAGGGAGGTTCAAGTCAAAAAGCCTTTATCGGAAAATTCAGAGTGATTGAAGTCAGGCATATTATTGAATCCAATAATGATTACTCTAATGAGTTCAAAGCCATACCACTGAGTGTAAATGTTCCGCCTGTTAATCCGACCATCAGACGCCCCTGGGCCGATGCCCAACTTGGAGTCGTTACAGAAAACAACGACCCCGAAAAACAAGGTCGCGTCCGTGTCCAGCTCAAATGGCAGAAAGAAGGAACTACCCCCTGGATGCATTACGCCACCAATCACGCCTTCAGCGATAGAGGAGTATACTTCGTTCCTGAAATCGGAGATGAAGTCATCGTAGGTTTCGTCCATGGGAACCCCGAACAGCCCTATATGATCGGTGCCAATTACCATGGCGGAGCCAAACCCGAATGGGCCGATCCCGATAATAATTACAAAGCAATCAAAACCCGCTCGGGCCATACCATCCTTCTGGATGATAAAGATGGAAATGAGAGCATTACCATTCTCGACAAAAGCGGGAATAAGATTTATCTTGATACCAAGGCGAGTAGTATTACGATTACAGCTCCCGAGACGATGACGCTGAATTGTAAGAATATGCGAATTAATGTGGATGAGGATATGGAGGTTAAGGTGGGGAGGGATCAGAAAACAGAGGTAGGATCTAATGTTGAAGTAAGTGTTGGTAAAGACATGGCTACCAGTGTTGGAAGTAATATGACAAATTCAATAGGCGATAATTTATCAACCAGTATCGGCGATAATAACAGCCTTGATATTGGTGGAAATTTCGATATTTCCGTTGGTCATGATTGTTCGATAGCTGCAAAAAATGTTGCTGCCTCAGCAAGCAAAATGGTGGATTTGTCTGCTGGAACAGAATTCTCTATGAATTCCAAAACAACCTCTATGATTACCCAAAAAGAATTTGAGGTAAGTGCTATGGATGTTGAGGTAAATGCACAGAAAAAATTAATTACAAAAGGATCAAAAGAGGTAAGATTGGAAGGAGGGAAAGTTGAGCTTATTTCCAAGGGTAAAATGACCGTGAAAGGATCCGCCACGACCTACGTTCAGGGTTCTCAGGTAAAAATTAAAGGTTAAGAGTTATGGGAAAAGAATATGTTGTATCCGGAGCTTTATTAGCTTGTAATAAAGGAGTAACTCCCAGCCCCTTTACAGGTACTATGGGAATGATGAGAACAATTAACGGAAAAGTAATTGGTACTGAAATGGATAAAATTCCCATGGTGAATATAAAACCATTTGGAATTTGCCAAATATTAACCAAAACTGTCCCTATTCCATGTGTTCCTGTTCCTACTTTTTGGCAAAAAGCGAATAAAGGAGTCTCTGCTAACGGGCACAAGGTTTTAATGAAAGATTCCTGTATTCAGTGTGCGATTGGAGGTAAAATTTCATTTAAAAGTTCTGGCCAATGACAAAAGCAAAACAGGCACCGGCTAAAGCCAAAGAAATGAAGTGTGTTTATTGTGGAAAAAAACACAAGTTTCCTGCGCCGGGCAACGGGTCGGGGAATGGAGTAACGTTGGGGAATAATCTGTCAATAAGCAGGGACAGTCACCCCTGGCAATTAAAAGGTAACCTTCAACTAACCGGATGGCTTAAAAGAAAATATGCTAAACAAAATTCAATCCAGGCGCACCATCTTATTGCGAGTAGTGTGATAAGGAATGGAAAATCATCAAAAAAAACCTGGAAAACGATTTGTACAAGATTTGGCTATGATATAAACAAGAAAGAAAATGGAGTTTGGCTTCCCAGTATAATGGCTATAGCCTGCCAATTAGGTATCCCTTTACACAGAGGTGGGCATCCACCGAGTTATTACAGATTGGTTAGAGCCGATGTTAAGCTGGTCATGGATAAAGCTGCTAAGGGGGGATATTGTCCCAGCAACTATAAAAATATGATTAAGAAGCTGGATAGTATTAGTTCAGATATGCTCGATCAGATCAAAAGTTTTAGCGCTTTACTGACTGTGGATGCAAAAGACTATAAAAAAGGTCCCAATAGTATTGGCTGTGCAGGAGTTCAAAGTATTTCAGGCAAGCCAAACAAAAAATGTGACAGAAATCATGGTTTGCCTGTAAGCAGACGAATTATAAGTATCGGAAAGTAAAATATACATGGAAGATAATAATGAATTATATTTTATCCCTATGCCAACCCAGGATCCGAACATACCATATCTGGATTGGCATGAGGACGAAGATGACAGCATTTTTTTTGATGGCGATCCTGTCAAAGTTAAAAGTCCTATATCCTTGATTTTAGGAGAACCAGAGCCACATAAACCCAATATGGTTGATTATCACACCTTACCTGAGCCTGTTGTTTCAGATAAGATAAAAAATATTTTAGAATCCCTGGAAATTTCAGGTATTCAATATATCCCTGCAAAAATCCAGGTGGGGAAAGAGATGCTTGATTATTGGTATTTGTATATTAATAACCGTATTGGTGATTGTATAGACATTGCAAAATCAAATTTGGATATAGATGAAGATGGTGATATAATGGGTATAGAGAAAATAATCCTTGATAACGATAAAATCAATAAAATTCCTCTGGCAAACAGATTGGTTTTTAAGTTTAGAGAATTCAATCTGTATGAAGTCTTTCACAAAAGTCTCGTTGATGAGATAATGGCTCATGCTCCTGAAGGAATTAAATTCTGGTCGTTATTGGAATGGGATAAAAGTACTTATTTTAAATAATTTTTCTTCCCCATGCACTGGATCCTACAAAAAGACTTCCAAAACGAAGAAACCGACGCCATGCTGGAAGGCGAATTATTCGGCACAGAGGTTTATCTTCCTTTTGAAACAGGGGAGGAGTTCACCCCTCCACGAAAAAAATTTAGCCTGAGCCGGTCCATTGAGCTTCGTTTTGTAACAGATGATGATAGTAAACTTGGTCGGATGACTGACAAACTCCTCATTTACGAAATCCCAGGTCTGATTTTCTCCAATCGTTTCGTCGAGTTTCTGGACAAGATGAGAATTGATAATATCCAGTACTTTGAGCTGGAAATTGAAATTACCCAGACTGGAGAAACGTACGATGATTATATGGTAGCCAACCTGCTGGATGTGGTGGATTGTATTGACAAGGAAAACTCTGAACTCATTTATGAAGAAGGGGAAATTGACGAAGTAGATAAACTGGTTCTTGATGAACGGAGAATCCCCGCCAATATGCACCTTTTCCGACTTGGAGGACTTCCTTCTCTGGTCATCGTCAGCGACGATTTCAAAAAGACTGTGGAATCCTACGGATTCACAGGTTTCGTATTTCAGGATCCATCTGAATTTATTTTGTAGATACTTTGAATTTAAAGATATAAAAAAGCCGCCCCTAAAGGACGGCTTTTTTATATTAACGTGAGTTTTGGATAAGGTC
>JAGQVA010001288.1 GCA_020438265.1 Bacteroidota bacterium | reverse complement strand
TCAGTTATGTGATGGCCAAAATTATAAAGTGATTGCCGAAAATTTGTTTGTCAGTGGCCATACCGTGCGCACGCATATCAAGAATATTTACAAAAAACTTCATGTCAATTCCCGCGCCGAGGCGGTGAAGAAGGCATTGAAGGATAAATTGATATGAATATTTCGGTTCATGAAGGGACAGAAAATTTTCTGCCCTTTCATGAACCGATTCCTCAAAATATACCCCATCTGAGCGATTTATTCCCCTCCGGAACTGATTTAGTTTTGCCTCTGTTAATCAAAATTATCATGTCATGCATAAATCAGTCTGTTTTTTTCTCATTCTATTTTTAGGGTTATCTTCTCTCAAATCACAAAATTTCCCTTTTCAATTGGGAAATAAAACCCCTGAGATCACTTTTGATGAAATCGATCTTTCCTTTGGGGAGGAACCAAACCCTACAATTGACCTATACAATAAACTGGAAATTGGAAATCAAAAACCCGTTTTTGAAAAAGAAGCTACCTATCCTAACAAAAAACGTTATTTGTCCCAATCCGGGAAAATAGAAATGGCCAAGGTTGTCATTAACCCCAACGTGCGAGTTGAAACCAGAGAAACGCTTTATTATGATCAATATGGCTGGAAAGAAGTTCGCCTGATTCACGAGAAGCAAAAAGTGTCCATGATGGGTTTTAATCAGATGAATGAATCCTTTAAACTGACCATTATGGATGGTGAAAATCTGGCAACAGTTGATCTGGAAAAACTGACAGGCGGATTATCCAAAAATGCTTTTTATGAAGATCTGGCTGATATGACCAAAGCGCAGGAGCAGAAATTTGCTAAAGGTGTAAGTGAGGGTATGAATGTCAAAACCGAGGAACTTTCTCCGGAAGTTGTAGCAGGTAAAACCTGTCAGGTAACCCGTGTTAACACATATTTGCAGGTAGATACAATCACGATGGTAACCACTATGTACCAGTGGAAGCACATCCCGCTGATGTCTGAATCCAAAGGTATGGGTTCAGTAATCAAGGAACAGGCTTTTAAAGTGGAAGAAGGAAACGTTCCGCAAAAACTTTTTTACCTTCCTGAAGATGTAAAACTGTCCAAATTTTCCATGGATGAGATCCCAGGGTTGGATGCTTTGAAAAACCGCAATAAGTAATTCCGCTGTATTCTCCACGACTCAGTGTTTTTATCAATAAGGACTCATAATCACTCTTAAATTTTAAATCAAACAAAAATGAACTCTCAAAAACTGATTCTCATCGCAATCATTTTCTCTTTTATTTCCATTCTTGGCATGTCAAAAGCAAATGCACAAAAAGTAATGGTCACCAGTACCGTCCAAAATGGCGTTCTGACGCTGTTCAATTGCGGCTGTCCTTCCTACGACGGAGATCCCGCATTTGCAGGAAGTATCGAAAATCTGGACATGAGTGAAAGGGAAATGGAAAAATTGCTGGAACTGGTAACCGAATTTGAAAGAGAAAACGGTGTGCATGTAAGCAGTAAGACTCAGGTGAGAAACGCTCAAACAGTAAAAGACAAAATCAAAACAACAGCTACAGGTCCATTGAGTGGGGCAGGAAAGAAATTGTGTGATTTTATTAAGTCTGTGAGGGAATAGGTTATATTTAATTTTCAAAAAACGAAATGACTCCAAGAATTACCCTTTTCCTGATAATGGCGATATTTGCGAATATCGCCAAAAAAAAAAAAAAAAA
>JAGQVA010001287.1 GCA_020438265.1 Bacteroidota bacterium | reverse complement strand
CTTCTTTCAATCTGAAAGTGGGAATTATTCGTTTCCTGACCTGTTTCCCAGTCTAATTCAATCAGTGAATTGGTTATCTGTTTGGCTTCAAACGTGAGCCATTCTACCGGAAAAGCTGCTCCGTCTTCCTGGATATCATAAGAAATACCATTGATGTCCTGATCGGCAATTTCGTTCAGAAGGTTTTCAGATTCATCTTCCATCCTGAAAGACCCGGTACCAGACGGGGTAAGGAACTCTACCTCCATGACAGTTGTTTTTACACCCGGAGCAAGGGTGTAAAAGGTAGGACTGCCAAAATCATTATCCGTATTTCCATATTGCCAACGGGCATTATAGTCGGTTCCGCCATAGGAAACAATGGCTCCCAGGGGTTCTGTTGCCACAAGATTTTTCAGGAATGAACCAGGCCATTCAGCTTCAAATTCATCACTGGTAACAATACTAAATGTTGCTAAATTTCCAACCAATCCTACGGTGCGATAAACAATAGAGAAGTTTACCGCTCCAATATCCATATTGCTGACGGTATTGTTCCGCATTTTAACCAGAACTGTGGAAGTTGGAAAGCCCGATACAACTTCATAGAAAATGGTTAAATCCTGAGCATTAGCAGTTCCTATAGTAGCAAGCAGGGTGAAAAAAAGTATAAATTGTTTCATTAGATTTATTTCAGCGTATCGTTGTAATTGAGCTTAGTTACTTTTGGCAGGTACATGAGTCAGGTAAAAATAATTGGAAATACTTCTAAAAAGATCTACCGAGTTGGAGACAGAATTCAGGGTTACATCAACTCCCATATAACCTGCCAGGAAATACTGACTAATCATCATTCCCAGATCCACGGCATTAATGCCCCCATTGCCATTGGCATCTCCGGCAACCATCACCAGATCCCCCGAAGTGCTTACTTTTAAAGGAGTATTTCCTACGGCAATATTTGTGAAGGCTTTTTCCATAGCGATTGTAAAATCTTCAAAATAGACTCTTCCCTCCCTGGCTTTGGGTGATTTTGTCATAACAGCCAGATGATTTCGATGTCTGATAACAAAGAAATAGTCTTCGGTATTTTCTCCAAGTTCCAGTTCCAGATATGATTTTCCATCGAGATCCACGATGTTTCCATCCATGGTAAGGAATCCAACCCGTTCATTTACTTTATGTGTGGAATCAGATTTTTTACGGGCTTCAACCAAAATCCAGTCAACAATATGACTACCGGGGATTGCGTCCACAGAGTCTTCAAAAGGATAATTCCAGGGACTTGCAGTATATGGATTTTTCAATGGAATAACATTCATTTGATTGAGCTGGGTTTCCATGGATTGAGTAGTAGTATTGAAGTTTCCTTCAAGAAATACTTTTGAGCTGATACGGGGCCGGGCTGCACAGAATTCTTCACATTCAAGGCTAAGGTTCATCGTCGCCTGACCAGAAAAATTCCCTGAATGACTCGTGTAATCAAACCAGCCTGAAAAGCCGAAATCTTCGTTTTTTCCATTCGCTCCCATTCCCAGCTGGAAACTATGTGTAAATGAAGCGGAACTCTGGTTTACAAATAAACTGTCTCCTAGATGGGTGCCTTTTCCAATAAACACAGAACGCGTGTCATCCAGCTCATAAAAATCCCAAAATGCGTGATGAGATACTGCTGTAAGTTCATTGGAAGGAATATAATTATACGTTCCGCCATCTGCATACCATTCACTCCAAT
>JAGQVA010001286.1 GCA_020438265.1 Bacteroidota bacterium | reverse complement strand
CCAGACGAGCCAGAAAATTTGGATTAAAAACTCCTCCATTCGCTTCAATGCCAATGATCATATAGGTTTTATCTGACTTAAAATCATCTATATGCTCCTGATAAAAGCGCAGATCCTTATCGTGGCGGGGAAAAAGGTTCTCTACATCAAAATCAAATTTCAATTGGGTTAAAGCACTTCCAAAAATAAGCGTAATTACGACGATCGCACCTAAAAACCAGGATGTATATTTGGGAGGTATAAACATGGTTAATTCGCAGGCTTAACTACCATTCTCCTTGAAAATACAGCATGTGAGTATGAGTAAAACAAAACAACTCCAAATCCGCCCGCCATCATGACAAAAAAAGGCGTGGCCAAAAACTGCCCCAAATCAATCGAAAGAAAAATTCCAAAGGTGAAGTATAGGAGGCAAACAAACTCCAGCACTGTAACCAGACTGATTTTATAGGTTACATAGGTTTTTCCGGCAATAGAATCCTGTTCATCAATAATATTAAATTTTGGCGTGCGAATGAAAGAGGATTTTTTGCCAAGAAATCCTTCAAAAACTCCAATTGCATTATTCAACGAAATTCCCAAAGCCAATGAAAGAAACGCAGGATAGTGCCACAAAAAGCGCAGATAATCCCGACTGCGTTTAAGATTTTCACCTGAATTGGCCACAGTATAAAAGAGAAACAAAATAATAAAGGAGAGATGGTAAATCGACATCAGGCCGAAAAAGGAATTGTATTGAGGATTATTCTCTACAATCAACATAAAAGGACACAGCAATAACCCGGTGACAAAAAGGGAAATCCAGGTAACGCTATTTAACAAATGAAAAATGGCGAAAATCTTGGTAGAAAAGCGAATGTCAGATGCCCTGAGTACTGACATAAGATTCTTTCGGGTACACTCTGCCGCGCCCTTTGCCCAGCGAAATTGTTGGGATTTTAATGCATTCATTTCAGCGGGTAACTCAGCCGGGGAGAAAAAATCCTCCAGATAGACAAATTTCCAGCCTTTCAGCTGAGCGCGATAACTCAGATCCAGATCTTCCGTCAAGGTATCACCTTCCCAGCCTCCGGCGTCTATAATCGTTTCTTTTCGCCATATTCCCGCAGTGCCGTTAAAATTGATAAAATGCCCCGCAGAATTACGCCCAACCTGCTCAATGGTAAAATGTGCATTCAAAGCGTAAGACTGAAGTTTTGTCAACAAGGAATAATTTTCGTTTAAATGGCCCCAACGAGTCTGAACCACCCCTGTTTCAGGATTTTTGAAATACCCCAAAGTTACTTTGAGAAATTGCCGGTCGGGCATAAAATCAGCGTCAAAGATCGCCACGAAATCACCTTTGGCCTGGGCCAACCCATATTTTAATGCCCCGGCTTTAAAATCGGTTTGTTCGCCCCGGCAGATATGATGAATGTCAAATCCTTCCTTTTGCAGCAGATTTACTTTTTCCCTGACAATGGAAACCGTCTCATCATTGGAATCATCCAATACCTGAATTTCCAGTTTATCCAAAGGATAATCCATCGCTACAACATGATCAATCAAACGGGCAATGACGTATTTTTCATTAAAAATCGGGAGTTGAATTGTTACTACCGGCCAGTCTTCCCAGGCTCCTTTTTGGGGAAAAGAATGCTGTTTGGGATGCCGTTTCGCTTTTATATATTGAATTACCAGGGCCAGTTGTGCAAAACAATACAGAAGAATGAAGGTGAGA
>JAGQVA010001285.1 GCA_020438265.1 Bacteroidota bacterium | reverse complement strand
TATGTTCAATTTCCGACTCACTTAAAGCCACGCCTTCGCGCAAAAAAATACCCAGAATAGCATTTCTGCTTTCCGTTACCCTCAAATGGTGATTTTTAAGAATTTGACTTACCTGCTTCATATTGGTGCAAAGATAAGGAATTCTGGCTAATGGACATTAGCTATTGGCAATTAAGAGGGGCCAAAGCCAATAGCCAAAGGCTATTAATGATGATCGCTTTCCTGATAATGCTTTTTTAGCAAATCTTTTCCAAAATCATTTTCCAGATCGCGCCAAACGGTGTGAATATGGTTATTATTATTTTGGACATTATCATATTCAATCAGGAATACTGGCCCATGAATCCGGTAATAATGTCCCTCTCCGGGCTCCAATCCTCCTGCCCAGGCAAAGTAAATATTCTCCAGGCCAGCTTTGTCAATTCTTTGGCGGTTTTGCGTCGCAATCTCCTGGTTCATATTGCCGAGATAAACCTCTAGTAATTCAATGAGTTTTGATTGCTGATCGGGATTAAGTACTGAATAAGGAATTCCCTCAAATTCTTTGACATTAATCTCGCGATTGGCAAAGGTCAAAATATCACCGGGCGCTTTTTCCATAATCAATGCTTTGGCTAATTGATCTTCTGAAAAAGATTTCACCAAAGCTCTTCCCAGATCTTGTTCCTGCTTTAGTACTTCCTTGCCTTTGTGCTCTGTTTCCCTGACAATGGCAGGGTTTGTACCCATGAAAGAGGGAGAAACGGCAGTCAGTTCCCCGGTCATAGAAGTGAAGTTCAGAGAAAGATGATGGCCTTCATAACGCCAACCCCAGGGTTTACTCCCGGACGGATCTCCAAATACACTTAAATAATACAGCTCCGGATTTCTGCGCCGATTACCCGGTTCATAGCCTTCAATGATTTGCAAAACTACCTCCAGTTGCATAATATCATTCGCTTTGCGATAGCCTTCATCACTCAATGCTGTTGAAAGGATATTCATCAACTTTTCTCTTTGTGATTGATCCAAATCTTCTACTGCAACTCCTTTTCGGTCGTTTTTAGGTACAAAATGCCAGTTATATCTTTCCTCATCCTCAAACTCAAAACTGGCCTTGTCTTTCAGTTCTGCATTCAGCGATTCGAGGAAATCCACAACCACATGACTTAAATCATGGACAGTTTCCCGGGATAACTCAACAGATTGATTTGCTTTTGTTTCCTTATTTCCAACCTCGGATTTACATGAGAAGAGAGAAAGAATAATTGCGGTAGTCACCAGGGGGCGGGTAGTTAGTCTTTTTATCATTGGATTATAGTTAGTTGTTCATAGCTACTCAATATAAAATTTAATCCAGACAAATAGGAAGACTAATTTTTTAAAAAGACCCCAAACCTTTTCCTAAATAATTTGTTATCCAATGGAAGTCATGAAAAAAGAGCATGTAAAATTAACGACAGAGGATCGGTCTGCTTTGCAATCATTGAGACTGAATCATCAATTAAGTAAGCGCCAATACAGGCGCATCAGCGCTTTATTGGAATTAGATAAGGGAAGAACCCTGAAAGAGGTCGCGCAATTACTGGGTGTCAGTTATCAAACCCTGTCAAGCTGGAGTAAGAAGTATGCTTCCTCAGGTCTTGATTTTTTGGAAGATCAGCCTCGTTCGGGACGACCTCTGGTCATCAGCCCTGAAGCGAGAGACCAAATTATAGAATTGTCCCTTCAACCGCCTCCCA
>JAGQVA010001284.1 GCA_020438265.1 Bacteroidota bacterium | reverse complement strand
CTGGCTCTGTTTTTAAGAAAATCCCAAAACCTGGCCACACTAAAGTGGCCAGGGAATAGTGTCTTTACGAACAGCTACTACTCCAAAAAAGCCTTCCCCACCTTCAATATTGCCTGTTACCGGGCGTGGTGTGGCGAATAAATCATTTTCCTGAGCTAGTGAATGGAGTTTCAGTTCTTCAATGTATTCAAATGTTTCCTCGTTGATAGATCTGACTTCGAAGACCCAGTCTTGCCAAAAAGAAGGTTCAAACGGTAAAAAGGACAGGTCTACCTCTTGCCTGAATGAGTATGTCCCATTGACAAAATTTTCATCAGAGATATACCCTGATTGGGTGCTTATGAGAGGATTATCATGAATCCATCCAATCTGAGTAATTGATTTTTCGCCACTATTCATATCTGTATGTAAGGCCAGCAAATCAAGGCTGAAAAAGTTTTTTACTCTGGGCTGGGGATCATAAATTGTGAACTCAAAAGCTGTGAAAAGATCATTATCTACAAAAATAGAGTCTTTAATTGAAGCTTCTGTAACCTGAACCTGAGCAGGAACTTCAAATTCACATCTTACCTCCGGAAAATCGGGGAAATTAACTTGCATTTCATAAAGATAATTGGGCTGCCAATTTATGTTAAGCTTGTAACTATACCCAAAAGGGCTTTGGAAGGGAAGCGAAGGAATCGTATCTCTACCATTGGGTCCGGTGAAAATAATTAGCCCTTGCCTGATTGTGTCTTCGGATTCATTAGCATAACTTATAATCCTGGAGAGATAAAGGTCATTTTCATCAGAGAAACCGGAAAGTATATCGATATCCCCATAAGCTGCCAGTCCACTAACAGCTAATTTGGGTTCAAGTTCTGGTAAAGACACTTCGTCATAAACATAGCAGGAATTAACAAAGACTGTGAGAGTGATTACAAAAAAAATGCGAGATCTCAGGGGATGAATGATTATCATAGCGGTTCTCTTTAATTCTTGTCAAAAACCCATTCAATACTTAAATAGGGAACTATCGGGAAGAGAGAATTGGCATAAATAAAAGGTTTTCCATCAAGTGTGATGACTGAAACGGAGTAAGCATTCCTCCTGCTATATGCGTTATAAGCCCCAACTCTGAAAATCCTCATTCCATAAGGCTTTGATTTCCTGCCTGTATACCCCAGGTCAAGTCTATGATAAAGAGGAAACCGAAATTCATTTCGTTTGCTGAAAATGAGCACTTTTTCTCCTCCAATCGAAGTATATTCTCCTAATGGCAAAGTTGTTGCCTGACCGCTTTGTATTACCCAATTGAAGTGAATCGATCTTTGTTTATTAATTTTAACATCTGTAATAATGCTCAAATCATGACGACGATCATAAGTATATGGAAACCGATTGCCATCATTTAACTCCTCAAATTCCCGCCAGTTCCAGCTTAGTGTATATGCCAACCACCCTTTGATTCTTCCTTTGTTTTTTTGTAGAAGAATTTCTGTTCCGTATGCCTGACCTTTTCCATTTAATTCGACCTCATTTTCCCAGTTGGGCGAAGGGGAAAGATTGGTTGGCGTAGGTTCTTCTTCAAAGAAGTTCGCCCCTTCTTCATAAGTAATCAAATTTTCCATCCTCTTAAAAAAACCTTCTATATGCCAACTCCATACATTTTTTTCGAGACTCCCGCCTATCCCTAATGATACCTGACGCGAAGTAGATGGAGCAACAAGGTCAGTTGAAGGAAC
>JAGQVA010001283.1 GCA_020438265.1 Bacteroidota bacterium | reverse complement strand
AGAGGCACGGAGGAAATGCGCTAGACGGTCTCTGCTATATTCTTAGCAGCTTGCTTTTCCGCATAAGCCACAGCTGCTTCCCGCACCCAGGCTCCCTCATCCCAGGCTCCTTGTCTGGCGGCCATTCTCTCCTTATTGCAAGGCCCATGGCCTTTGACTACCTGCCAGAATTCATCCCAGTCAATTTCTCCGAAATCATAATGGCCTCTTTCCTCATTCCATTTCAAGTCGGGATCAGGAATGGTGATTCCCAGAACCCTGGCCTGCTCTACTGTCATGTCAATAAAATATTGCCGCAGTTCATCATTGGATTTCAACTTGATCTTCCACTTCATAGACTGCTCAGTATGAGTGGATTCCGCATCGGGAGGTCCAAACATCATAAGGGAAGGCCACCACCAGCGATTGAGCGCATCCTGAGCCATTTGTTTTTGAACTTCGGTTCCATTGCAAAGGGAAAGCAAAATTTCATATCCCTGACGTTGATGGAAACTTTCTTCTTTACAGATTCGCACCATTGCCCTGGCGTAAGGGCCATAAGACGTACGGGTCAGCATGACCTGATTGACGATAGCAGCGCCATCTACCAACCAGCCAATGGCTCCGATATCCGCCCAGGTCAACGTCGGGTAATTGAAAATACTTGAATATTTGGCTTTACCAGTCAGCAATTGCTGGTATAATTCCTCACGCGTAATTCCCAGCGTTTCGGTAGCGCTGTAGAGGTAAAGGCCGTGTCCGGCTTCGTCCTGAATTTTGGCCAGCAAAGCTACTTTCCGCCGCAGGGATGGGGCACGGGTGATCCAGTTGCCCTCGGGCAGCATTCCCACGATCTCTGAATGAGCATGCTGGGAAATCTGGCGAATAAGCGTTTTCCTGTATTTTTCAGGTAACCAGTCGCGAGGTTCGATGACCTCACCCCGGTCGATTTTTTCCTGAAACAGTTTTTCCTGATTTATTTCTTGCATTGTATGAGGGTTGTTTTAATTTCCAATAGAAGCGTCAAAGTCGACGATCACTTTTTCTGTGGTTGGAATGGCCTGACAGGTGAGAATATATCCGTTCTGGATTTCTTCTTCTTCCAAACCATAATTCACCAGGAGATCCACTTCTCCTTCGAGTAATTTTGCCCGACAGGTGCAGCAAACGCCTCCTTTGCAGGCAAATGGAAGATCTGCGTTTTGCTTCAGGGCTGCATCCAGAATGCTATCAGAACCTCGGGGCATGGTAAATTTGAAGTTTTTACCTCCTTCTTTGATTTCGATTTCGGTGAGCAATCCTTCCGCAACAACGGTTTTTTTCTTCCTTTTTCCATTTTGTGGAATCCCTTCTGTATTAAACAATTCAAAGTGAATTTGTTTTTTGTCCACGCCCAATTCTTCCAGATAATCCTTAACCAGAAAAATCATGGCATTCGGACCACAGATAAAATAATCATTTACAGAGTCCCTGTCAATCAGGGTTTTAAAAAGGATGTCCAATTTTTCTCTGTCGAGGCGCCCATTAAACAGAGGAATATTCCGTTCTTCCTGAGTCAGGAAATGGAAAATCTCCAGACGCTCCATAAAGATATTTTTGAGCCCTTCGAGTTCTTCCTTAAGAATAATGGTAGATACAGCCTGATTGGTGTAAAAAAGGGTAAAAGTACTTTTGGGCTCTAGTTGTAAATGCGTTTTGATGATAGAAATGATGGGCGTAATTCCACTTCCCGCCGCGAAAGCGACG
>JAGQVA010001282.1 GCA_020438265.1 Bacteroidota bacterium | reverse complement strand
ATGTCAGAAGGGCCACCAGTATAGAGAGGCTTTAATGCTTTTGCTTCTGCATGTTTGAGTAGTTCCGGCCAGGCGGATTCAGCTTCCCCGGTAACAATTGCATCAAAATATTGGAGCGATTCTTCCTGGTTGTAAGTTACATGAGGCCCTCCTCCAACGACTATTTTCCCTCTTTGGCGGAATTCATTCACCAGATGATAGGCGGCATTGGCAAAACCACTAAAAAAGGAAATCGCAATCAGGTCTGCATCTGTTTCAAAATCAATGGGTTGTATTTGCTGATGAATAACTCTGACTGTATGTTCTTCAGGAGTAATTGCAGCCAGATGAATGCCTGTAATGGGAGGAACGAAGTCTTTTTCGTGTCCCATTTCGTAGCGTTGAATGTAGGCGATGATGATGTCTATTTTCATTGTTGGATTATTTTTTAGATAGCCTGGGATCTGCTCAGGCAGATCCCAGGCTATCTGTAATTAGTACCTTCCCAAAGCGTCTTTCCCGCTTCTGAAAATCAAGAATGGCTTCATAAAAATGTTCCTTCCGGAAATCTGGCCAGAGGACAGGGGTAAAGTGCAATTCCGTATAGGCGAGCTGCCAGAGCAGAAAATTGCTGATTCTCTGTTCTCCGCTGGTACGAATGAGCAATTCGGGATCGGGGATGGAGGATGTATGTAAAAAGCTTTCAATCAGGGCTGAATCAATGTTTTCGGGATCTATGTTTCCTTTCTGAACTTCATGAGCTATTTGTTGCATCGCTTCCGAGATTTCCCACCGCCCGCTATAACTCAAAGCCAGCACCAGGGTCAGACCTGTATTTTTGCTCAGGGTATCGATGGATTGTCTGAGCTGTTGCTGAAGTTTTGGGGGGAGATCATTCATATTGCCTATCACCTGAAGCCTGACATTATTCTGGTGAAGTTTTTGGGTTTCATTGGCGATGGCTTTTCCCAATAGATACATCAGCCCGTTAATTTCTGCTTTGGGACGCTTCCAGTTTTCTGTAGAGAAGGAGTAAAGTGTGAGATATTCAATGCCCAATTCGCCGGCAGCTTCTACTGTTTGCCTGACTGATTCGATCCCGTTTCGATGACCAAAGATGCGTTGATGGCCATGCTGTGCGGCCCAGCGTCCATTTCCGTCCATAATGACTGCGATGTGGCGAGGGATTTTTTTCTGATTGATTTGTTCTTTTAAGGCCATATTTTGTGTTATGAAAGTACTTTGTATTGCAAAGTAAAAGTGTAAAAAAATTTTATTTTAACAGCTGCTCAATCGCTTTGATATGTTTGGTAAAGGCTTCTTTTCCCTTTTCAGTTGCATTGTATTTGGTATTGGGTTTCCTGTCTAAAAATTCCTTTTGAAAAGTGATATACTCGCTTTTTTCCAATGATTTCAAGTGACTCGCCAAATTGCCGTCAGTTACGCCCAGCAAATCCTTGAGAGAATTAAAGTCCAAATAATCATTCACCATCAGGGCCGACATAATGCCTAAACGGATACGGTTTTCAAATGCTTTATCAAGATCTTTGAGTAATTCCTTCACGACTTTTCTTTCATTGGGATAATGATCCCATAAACAATGTGCAATATACCAAAACCAATAGCCCAGAACCAAAGGGCATAAGCGGTAAACTGCAAGGCAATCAATCCCAGTGCAATTTCCATCAGCCCGAGACCACGAATTTCATCCAGGGTATATTTACTGGCGTTAACTAATCCCAATCCATA
>JAGQVA010001281.1 GCA_020438265.1 Bacteroidota bacterium | reverse complement strand
AAGAAATCCGACCACCATATGCTGCAGGAATCACGCTTTTATACAATTCCACCTCTTTTATAACCTCCGGGTTGAATACAGAAAAAAATCCAAACAAGTGGGCAGAATTATAAATGGGAGCCTCATTGAACAGAATCAGATTTTGTCCGGCAGATCCGCCTCTGACATTTAATCCGGTAGAATTTTCACCCGAAGACTGCACCCCGGGCAAGGTTTTGATCGCACTGAGCACATCCACTTCTCCCAGCAATGTAGGCAATTGTTTCAGCGCCTGAATTTCAATTTTTTCCCTACCCATTTGCGTTTCCGCGACATTTGCGCCCTTTTCTGCCTCAATAACTACTTCCTTCAGGTTAGCCACGGCTTCTTTTAGCTCAATATCAAGTTTACCATCTTCATACAGGAGTAATTCTACCTTAGAAGGCAGCATCAACACACTCGACACCTCCAACTGAACCCGTCCGGAAGGCAAACTGATTCTATAATTCCCCAGAACATCACTGATTGCCCCTGATTGGGATGCCTCGTGTTTGACAAGAGCCCCGATAATGGGTTCTCCTGTATAAACATCTTTAATCTTTCCTGTAAGTATTACCTGTCTTCCTTTAACCTGCCTGGAAGCCTGACCAATCGTAATTACCTCCGCTTTTTGCTTATCGTCATCTTCTTCAACGGGTTGAAGGAAATCGAGAATGGCAGAATTTGTGGGTGCTTCCCGGTCATTGATTCTTTCAAAATAGGAGTCTGGAATAGAAGTTTGAATTGCAGCAGTTTGGGTGATAAAAACATTTTTGCGATGGAACGCATACGTGTAGTCAGTCAGCTCAAAAATCTCATCCAAAGCCTTTTTTACGGGAATTTGGATAAAACTTCCAGAGACAAAAAAACTGTCCAGTAATGTTTCATCATAGAAAAATCGAAGATCTGTCTGACGTTCAATAGAGCTTACAAATTCCGCAAAAGTAGCATGATCAAACTGTCCCGAAATAAGCTGATTTTCCTGAGCATGCCCTTTGCCATACAAAAGGAATAGCCAGATTCCCACGCAGCTTATAAACCTAATTATGCTCATACCATTGAAGGAGTTTGATGATGGTTTCTTCCTTATTTCGTTTGAACCGGAGTCCTTCAGTTTTTGCAAATTTGTTCATATCCTTTTTTTCATCCGGGAATAATTTGAGCAAGGAGCCTTTATTTTTTATCAAATATGCTTCCCTGCTTTTAATGAGAAAATACTGCTCTTTTTCCTTAAAGTAAGTAGTGACTTTATCCTTATCAAATTCCTGTTGCGTCTGCTTCATTATTTTCTTCAATAATAAAACCTGACCTTGATACAGCGGTTGATAAAACCCACCTTTCAGATTTTCCCACCTTTCCGCAGGATAATGAATAAACACGTCATTTTGAATGCGAAAAGCATTGACCTTTGCCTTGTTTAGCTGCACCAATTCGGAATAACCGTAGTGGTTGACGCGCTCTACGATTAGTTCATCTTTGACAATATTATAGCGCATAAGCACATCAGAGAAGGAGATACTGTCGAAGGTGATGCTGCCATTTTCGTTCACCCAATCGCGATAGTATGGACTTCCCCGGAGGTTATTAGTTTGGGGAATATATTCGCTTCCACTGTACAGGAGGGCCTGTTTTTGCATGGATTGGTGGTAGAGGGCGGCGGCGTGTTGGAAGGCTTTTTGGGTGGGATTTTCTTGTGGGGATTGGGTATAAA
>JAGQVA010001280.1 GCA_020438265.1 Bacteroidota bacterium | reverse complement strand
AAGAAAAACACAGAGACACGGTGGCACAGAGAGAAAACTGTATTTACATCAAATTACTCATTCCTCTCTGTGAACCTCTGCGATATCCTCTGTGAACCTCTGTGTAATAGCTATTTTCAGTCGCTTAGCGACAAAATCGAATTATGTAACACAGAGACTCACTGAGAAGCACAGAGGCTCACAGAGAGGAATTGAAAATTTACCTAGAATTGTGTAAAAGAAACGCTCTGTTGAATTTCGTATGTAGAACATCCCAGATTAAACTAAAAAGCTAATTCACCTCAGATTTAGCCTTTCGCCTAAAAACCCAGACAAAAATCACCCATGCCAGAATTGTCAGTATAGCCCCGGCTAACAGAGGAAAACTCCGATTAAGGGTATTCAGATATCCTCCCACCAAAGGAGGGATCACCTGTCCGAGTGCCTGCATAGACTGATTGATGCCCAAAATTCTGCCTTGTTGACGGGCATCAGCCTGTTCGGAAACAACTGTTGTAAGGTTAGGGGTACTTACTCCTTGCGCCACTCCAATCAGCGGATTGATGATATATAACATCCAGACCTCTTCAGCAATTATATCAGAGGCAATCAGCAATCCGAGCGCCAGAGGAGCAATACTTAATATGACAAAAGGAGAAACCTTTTTGCTCAATATCCTGACTAATCCTCCCTGAGTCAGTGCAATCCAGATTCCAATCCAGCCAAAAAGCAAACCGATATCTTTTTCGGTGAATTTAAAGTGGTCGATAAGACGTACGGAGAAAAATTGTGTGAAGAATGTAAAACCCAGAGAAAGCAGGAGAACTACTGTAAAAATCGCCCTTAGCTGAGGCGTTTGGAAGGAAAAAATGATATTTTGAATCCCCGTCCAGGGACTAATTTTGGAGTCGGTTAAATTGTGATTGGTTTCGTCAAAATTTACCCTGACCAGAATCAGGTTTATCAGTGTCAGCAAAGCCGTGAACCAAAATGGCGTAGAACTATCAAACCATGAGATAATAGAGCTATCAGCCAATACCCCTCCCAAAGCAGGACCAATAATAAACCCGATACCAAAAGCCGCACCCACTAGCCCGAAATTCTGAGTACGTGTTTCCGGAGTACTTACATCCGAAATCGACGACATCGCGATGGAAATATTGCCCCCGGTAAATCCTGGTAACATCCGGCTAAAGAATAATAGCCAGATATTTTGATACAAAATCGCCACCCCAAAAAGCAAATATCCGATCATCGTCCCCACCAAAGCAACAGAAAGAACAGGTTTTCGTCCATGTCGGTCGGAAAGACTCCCCAATACCGGCGCGCCAAAAAATTGCATGATGGGATAACAGGCAATCAGCAGTCCATAAAGAATGGATCGGGTATCATAACCCACCGTGGCAGCAAAAAAATCATTGCTCGTCTCGAAAAACAAAGCCGGTATCACCGGAATGATAATTCCGATTCCCAACATGTCGAGAAAGACAGTCAGAAAAATAACCCCAAGCGGAGATTTTTGGCGGGTTGGTTGATTCATCGGGCGAATTTACGGCGTGAAGGGGGGAATGGCAAGAGCTGGATAATTATTTATCACGCAATATTTTCTCCAACCAATCAATCCAGATTTTACCGATTATAAGGATACTCATTCACCCAATGAAATCCCCGATTCAACAGCCCAAACTTCTCCAAAGGATAGTTCTCTAATTCTACCTGAATCGTATCCCCAGCCAACACGCCACGCAGC
>JAGQVA010001279.1 GCA_020438265.1 Bacteroidota bacterium | reverse complement strand
AGGATTGGGATAAAGGTTACTTATCAACTCTTCCGGTTCAATCTGGAAAGTGTCTGAAAGTGCAAAAGTTTCGTCTTCAAAATTGGCTTTGATGATATATTTGACGAATAGATCTACATCAAATTCGTCCCGGTATTGATAGGTTTCTTCCTGAAAACTATTTCCCACCGCAGGTACCTGCACCATAAGTTCTTCAGTTTTTCCATTTTGGTCAATTCTAATCAAATCAAAATGGACCACTTTGCTCTCGCCTTTGGTTGTCCATTCGAGATTGACCTTTTCTTCAGGATTATAATATCCGTCAAGTTTGATGAATTTGACTAGGTTATCCTGTGTTCCGATTTGTCCCACGCCAAACCCTCCGGGCTGATGAGTAAAAACCGCTTTGACTGCATACCCTTTACCTATAGGACCTGGATTAATCGCTGAATAGATATGAACGGGGCCATCAGGTTCGGGCTGATTAGGATTAATATTGTTCATCTGGCCCGGACTGAGTGCAATTTGCATGGAATCCCAGCTGAGCGTTCCACCAGTATTATTCAACCATCCATTGACTTCCGCCTGAGAATAATAGAGGGTAACTTCATAATCATTTGTCGGCTGGTTGTTTTCTGTATGGATAAAGAAGGTTTTTTCCAGTAAGTCTTTTTTATTATCAGGAGTAATTTCCCAGAAAGGAAGTGTTCCTGCACCTTCCCGATCAATTTCCACCCAGGTACAACCAAAGTCATATCCACCCAGGTTTTCAATCGTCGCCATCAATTTGCCCGTAGTTTCATCGAAAAAATGAACCTTTCCATTGGGAGAAAGATTGGCCATCGATGAGCGACCAATTTCTTCCGAAATCTCTGTATTACTCTCCGGCTCACGATCGTTATCTGTAATTCTGATAATTGCTTTCGGACCGGGAGCAGCAGTTGTGGTATCCGCAACAGAAAGGCTTAATTCCAGTTTTTCTTCGATTTCTTTTTCAGCATCGTCATATATTCTGATGGTTACTTTTTTTGTAGAACTCAAACCAGCAGAAAATAAGATGGGATTTGGCGTGAGAATATTATAATCAATCCCCGGCAAAGCATCCCCTCCGCCCTGTACATTCACGTAAACGGCGGTCAGAGGCGGTTCACTGATTTCAATGTTTAGATCTATGTCGTAAACTTTTTCGCAATCTGTACCTGTGGCTTCAGATTCAGGGGCAATCAAATCAAGCGTCGTAAAACGTACCCTTACTCTTCCATCATCTGTAGCAAAAGATTTGGTTTGGGTATAACCCGTTCCTTTACTATTTGTCGCATAACCCCGGAAATAAAGGGTTGTACCAGGAGGAAGTCCTACTGCATTTACCTGAAACGTTCCCAGTGCTATTCCTCCTTCGGCGATTTTGGTAACACCCGTGTTGCCAATTACCGGATTATTCTGAACAGACCAGACAATCCCGCGCTCTGTAACGGTGGAACCTCCATCGGAGATTAATTCTGCACCAAGGATTGCCTCATTTTGTGTAACTGAGTTAAATGCAGGATTGGCAACGATGGGCTCGCTCACATTCTGATTAATCGTAATGGACTGATCCGAAATATCAAAGAAAATATTATTTGAAGCCTTGACCTTTATCCTTCCCTGAGTGGTGTTTATATTGGGGATTTGTACGGTTTCATTTCCGTCATTTGGGACATTGGAAGCTAATAAATGAGGGAAAGTAAGACCTCCATCTTCCGAGAGAAAAA
>JAGQVA010000126.1 GCA_020438265.1 Bacteroidota bacterium | reverse complement strand
CATTGACAAAACCCCCATGCAAATCCTCCGAACCCCCGACCACCATTTTGACAACCTCCCCGATTACCCCTTTCAGCCCCATTACCTTGAAGTAGACGGCCTCCGCATTCACTACGTAGACGAAAACCCTGAAGGAAAAGAAACCATCCTGATGCTTCACGGTGAACCCACCTGGTCGTATTTATACCGAAAAATGATTCCTGTTTTTACAGCAGCTGGGTACAGGGCAATCGCACCGGATTTGATAGGTTTTGGAAAATCTGACAAACCTGCGTCCCAGGAAGATTATTCATATAATAAGCATGTTCACTGGATTGAACAATGGCTTTTGGCTCTGGACCTAAAAAACATTACGCTGGTTTGCCAGGATTGGGGCGGTTTGATAGGATTGCGGATAGCTGCGAATCATCCGGATCGATTTCAGCGAATTACTGCTTCTAATACTTTTTTGCCAGTTGGTAAAGGAAAACCTTCTGAAGCTTTCCTTCAATGGCAAACCTATTCTCAACATTCTCCCCGGTTTAATATTGGGAAAATCATTAATGGGGGATGTGTTTCAAACCTTGATGAGGCGGTAATAGCTGCTTATGATGCGCCTTTTCCCGATGATACTTTCAAAGCAGGAGCGCGTATTTTTCCCGCATTGGTTCCAACTGCACCTGATCACCCTGGTGTGGCAGAAAATATCAAAGCATGGGAAGTGCTAAAACAATGGAATAAGCCATTTATGACGGCTTTTAGTGATTCTGATCCGATCACGAAGGGAGGGGATTTATATTTTCAGAAAGTGATTCCCGGAACGCAAGGACAGCCGCATATTACGATTGAGAGAGGAGGACATTTTGTGCAGGAAGATCAGGGGGAGATTTGGGCGCGGCATGTTGTGCAGTGGATATAATGAGCTATACTAAGCTAACAGTTGATCCAGGTGCTCCCAAACTTTCAGCCATTTTCGTGGGTGGAATAATTGTTCCTTAAAACCATAATATTCTTTCCTGTAAACGTCCAGCATCCGGCTGTTTTGGTTACGACTATGTTGGACATTGGCGATTCGGTCGCAGATTTTTACCAGATCAGCATAGGGTGTGTTTCGTATGCCCTGATAATATTTTTTATTGGCTCTTTCTTTTCGGGTTCGTCCTTTTTCATTGGTGAGTGCATAAGCAATTTCTGCTACTTCTTCCCCAACTACTTCACGAACGTCATTATAAGTTTCCCTTGCATCTTCAATCAAATCATGACACCAACATGCTGCCAGAATCACTTCCTGTTTTTCTTTTGGCAAATCCCCGATAAATAATTGCGCAGCTTCAGCTACCATATTCAAGTGAAAGGCATAGGGATAGTCGTCATAGGTATGATTCGTGGCAGCATGTTTTTCAGTGGCATATTCCTTTGCACGTTGGGAAAGCGTCATGGTTATTTTCCTTCTAATTTTTCAATAATTTCCTTTGCCTTTTCCTGGCGTGCTGGTACTTGTTTGGGATCATTAACCGCCTGAGAGAAAGTCTGAAGTGCCTCCGACCGACGATCCAGCTTCAAATAAGCCATTCCTTTAAACCAGCGGGCATCTCCACTACGGACCGACTCATTGTCGACCTGATCAAAATAAGTGATTGCTTTTTGGGGGTCCTCATTGAGCAACCATACGACTCCAAGCTGGTAATGAATAGTACTGTTAAACTTTGCCATAAAATCAGAATCTTTTTCCAGTGCTTCCAGATGCTGAATTGCCTGGCCAAATTCTTTCTGATTGATCGCCAGGATTGCCTGGTTCCAAATGTCCTGATAAGTACTCCACTTTTCATCTTCATTTTCATCTCCCTGCCCCCTTGTGCCTAACGCTTTTAAAACAGGAGCCTCAAAATGGTCAGCATAAATATCATTTGACTCTATATACCCTGGTTGAAGAATTAACCTGATCAGGGGAATACTGGCTATCAGTAAAATAATCACTGCAGCGATGCTAAACCACTGACGCCGTGTGCTTTGCATAGAGATAACATTTGCTTCACGTGCTTTGTCAAAATTGCCACGCAGTCTCTCACGAAGGTCTGCTTCAGCAGCAGCTTCCATTTCTTTTTTGGCTAATGTGTGAAGGATAACTTCTTCTGCAAACTCTGGATCAGTCTGAGCACGGGTCTCAAAGGCTTTGGCTTCATCTTCCGAAAGTTGCTGAGCCAGATACTTTTGGATTAATTCATAATTTTGTTGTTCCGACATCTTTTCCGCTTTTTTGAGGGAGGGGGTTATTGCCAACCACCCTTAATCAATTGTTCAAGTTTTTTAAAACACTTGTATTTCTGACTAGTGGCACTTTCCGCATTTTTAAGTTCTGCCATTTCAGCGATTTCTTCCATATTATACCCTTTGGCAAAGTATAGAAGAATGATCTTACACTTTTCGCTGAGTTTGTCCAAATACATTTGCACTTTCCTTCGGTCGTCTGAAACCTCCAGCAAATCCAAAATGTTTTTTGCAGGATCTGCTGTTGGCACAACTTCCTCTATGGGAAGGTGCTCAATTTGATTGGACGAATTTTTTCTGGCAACATCAACACTTTTATTGTAAAAGATCCTGTAAAAATAGGAAGACAGTTTACTATCGCCTCGAAATTTGCCTTTTTTGATTTGTTCCACCAGCTTGACAACTGCGTCAGTATAAGCATCTTTGATGTCTTCATCATCCAGAAAAAGCTTGCGCTTTATCTTATGAATCATCCTGATGTAAGCTTTGTTGTACAGGTAGTCAATACATTTTTCACCTTCGGGACCTCCTGCCCTGATAACTTGAATGATTTCCTGATCTGTGAGTTTATTTAATGGGGACATATTCAGAAATATCTGAAACTCCAAACTAGTGAAATAAGACAGATTCGCAAAATTCTTTTGTGGAGGTTCAGTTTTTGAGCGTTAGAACTACTTAACAAACGTACATAAATTCCTTCTCATTGTTTGTTTGGTTCCAACGAAAATGTTTTACGAAGGGCAATGAATTCGGTTGAAGAATCTCAAAATTCATATTCATTCTTTAACCCGGGAATATTTCCTAAATAATTCCTAATTTGAGAGCAGGTGCGGTTCGTAAAACGGAAAACGAATCGTTTTTGCTTTTAATATCCCGATTTTATGAAAGACAACTACATTCTCGCATTAGACCAGGGCACGACCAGTTCCCGGGCAATTCTCTTCGATAAAAACTGTAATATCATTGGAATCACCCAAAAAGAATTTACCCAGATTTTCCCAAAACCTGGATGGGTGGAGCATGATCCCATGGAAATTCTGAGTACACAGCTATCTGTGGCGAAGGCAGTTATGACCATTCATGGAATTGAGCCATCTCAAATCGCCGGAATTGGGATTACCAATCAAAGAGAAACAACCGTTGTCTGGGATAAAAACACGGGAAATCCTGTTTATAACGCGATTGTATGGCAAGACAGGCGTACGGCCGATATTTGTGATGAAATGAAAGCCAAAGGTCTGGAAGAATATGTGAGAAATAATACAGGGTTAGTGATTGATGCCTATTTTTCCGGCACCAAGGTAAAATGGATTCTCGATTATATTGCATTAAATAACCCGGATATAAAAATCAATGACCTGATATTTGGCACCATAGATACCTGGTTGATTTGGAACCTTACAGGTGGCAAGGTACATGCAACAGATTATTCCAATGCCAGTCGTACACTTCTGTATAATATCAAAGACCTAAAATGGGATGAGAAAATGCTTAAAGAGCTGGATATCCCTACACAAATGCTTCCAGAGGTAAGGGATTCCAGTGGGGATTTTGGAAAAACTGATCCTTCTATATTTAAGGGGGTAGAAATTCCTATTGCAGGGGTAGCCGGCGACCAGCAGTCAGCCCTTTTCGGTCAGGCCTGTTTTGAGCCGAGAATGGCTAAAAATACCTATGGTACAGGTTGTTTTATGTTGATGAATACGGGCACTAAACCCGTATTTTCAAAGTCCGGCCTGATTACCAGTCTCGCATGGGGAATTAATGGTGAAGTCAATTATGTGCTTGAAGGAAGTATTTTCATTGCTGGAGCAGCTATCCAGTGGCTGCGGGATGGGCTCAAAATTCTTGATGAAGCCAAAGATTCAGAATATTATGCAGATAAAGTTCCCGATAATGAAGGGGTATATGTTGTTCCTGCATTCGCTGGATTAGGAGCTCCTTATTGGGATATGTATGCTCGTGGGGCGATATTTGGCCTCACTCGTGGTACAACTAAAGGGCATATCGTCAGAGCTACGCTTGAATCATTAGCCTACCAGACCCGCGATGTCCTTGACGTAATGGTCAAAGATTCCCGAACACCCATTCAAACTTTACGTGTTGATGGAGGAGCCTGCGCCAATAATATCCTGATGCAGTTTCAGGCTGATATTCTTGATATTCCCGTTGAAAGACCTGAAATCATCGAAACTACTGCTTTAGGGGCTGCTTATCTTGCTGGGTTGTCTGTTGGTTACTGGCAAATGAATCAGGTGGCTGCTAATTGGAGGCGCGATCAACTTTTTAGTCCTGATATCAATCCTGAAAAGCGAAAACAACTTTACGGTAAATGGAAGGAGGCAGTCAAGCGGACTATGGGATGGGAAAAACCTGAATAAACGAATGTAATTCCTCAAATAAAAGAAGCCTGATGCACCACAAACATCAGGCTTTTGAGTTGAAGAATACTTTCCCGTAAATCGTATATTGAAAATCGTTTTCAATAAGTTACATCCGTAAAGGTAAGTGCCACCCATTACCTTTCCAATAAGACAAAGTTGACTGGACCAGAAATTTATGCGAATGGTATTGATTCGTGGTTTATTGGTTTTTGGAGGGAAATGCAAAGTTGAACGGGTTGGATTATTTTTCAATCACAAATTCTTTCATGACAGATGCCCTTTCTTCAAACATATAATCCAGTTTTACCATATATTCTCCTTCGACCCATCCCTGAGCAGGCCTGGGAAAAACAGAAACCACGGAGGCTGTCGGCCCTGATTGCACCCTGATTGTCCTTGTGTAAATTTCCTTCATCTCGAGACTCTGACAATACCAGGAAACTTTCACAATCATTTTTTCATTGACATTTGTCATTCTTGCTGAAAACACAATTTGAGTTGCGCTGGAATGAAACCAAAGCCGATCATTGAAACAAGACGACTCATCGTATAGTTGTTCGCAGAGTTGAATGTTTTTAACTGTCGACTCAGAGAAAGGCTGTTCATAGGTGCATCCTGAAGCGATACAAAAAGTACTGAAGATTAATATAGAAAGGAATAATTTCATCATCGTAGTAAATGATAGGGTTTATTCCTTTATGTTTCTACTTTCAGCGGGTTAACAAATTCTAATGTAACGCAGGCTTTAAAGGAAGGGCTTTCAGCACGTTAGATTCAATCTCAGCCAATTCTTCCAGACGTGGATAAACCTGAGAAGGATCAAAATAGGTAAGCGCCATTTTTACAAAAATATGTCCGTGTTTGGCTTCTGACGCCCAAAGTTTATGGTAAAACTTTTTTAACTCTCCCTGTGGTAAGGCTTCATAAATCAATCGAAAACGCTCTGCCCCTCGACATTCAATCACCGAAGCCCATAATAATCGGTCAAGGAAACGTTCTTCTCTGCCTGTACGACAAGTTTTAATCAAATCCTTTACGTACAAATCCTCAGTCATTTTAGCTGGCAGTTGTACGTCTCTCTCTTCCATAATGGAATAGACCTCCTGAAAGTGTTCCAGTTCTTCTACAGCAGTTTCAATCAATTCGGGGATAATTTCTGTGCGATCAGGATATTTGGCCACAAAACTCATGGCCATAGCGGAAGCCTTTCTTTCACAATTAGCATGATCCTGAAGAAAAGAATCAAAGTCTTCCATTACTGTTTCCAGCCATCCTGTGGGGCTATCACATATTAAATCTGCTGAGAGTTTCATAAATAGCAAATTTAAGAATCATTTTCGCAAATGAAATAGGCATTTAGCCAGAGAAAAATTGAAAAACCAACTCGAATTCTATATCTTCGTATATATGCTAAATTAAACTTTTGCCTATTATGCCCAAAAGAGTGAGAAATTATACAACCGGCTCCCAAAAAAGCCTCTTGCATAAAGTGATCAATGTGGATATTATGGACGGTGATGAAGTGCCTGAAATTCCAATTGGTTTTGAAATAGGACTTCAGGCCTGTGCATCTGCTATTGTATCCGGGATCAATGGCATGGCAAAGGAAGGAGGAAAAAGCCTAGAGGCTTATCGCAGTGGAAAAATTGATCAAAAACAATTTACTTATAGAATCATCCATAAAGGTACTGAGAGTGCAATAAAAGGAGGAGCACGTACTGCATCAGGATTGGCTCTGAGTGAAGGTGCAAAACATTATATCAGCAAAAAATTTGGACAAGCAGTTCTAAAAAGATTTACCAGGCATAATGCACTTACCGCATTTGCTTTCTTTATTGTTGATCAAAGTGCTGATACATATAAATTATATTCCGGAAAGATTGATTCCGCCAAATATAAAGTCAATACTGCGGAGAACCTCGGTACTACCGGAGGGGCAATTGGAGGAGCTGCTGCGGGAGCAATGATTGGATCTGTCGTGCCAGGAATGGGAACAGCCATTGGTGCTATGATCGGTAGTATGTTTGGTGCTATGAGTGGAGCTGCCAGTGGAAAATCATTGGGTGAAGCCCTGTTTGTAGAGGTCCCTCAAAATGAAGAAGTAAAATAAAATTCATTTATCATAAATGGGAAAAGCCTTTGTCTAAACGATAAAGGCTTTTTCTTTTTAAAATTCTTCTGCTGAATATAAATTTGTGTAAATTTCTGGTCAGATTCGACGTGTGGGAAATCTTACTTAAACATTATTCTTCCTGCTAAAACTGGTCGTAAAGCGTTTACCTTTCATGGATCCCGGAGAAAGAGGTTGGTTAAAAAAATTTTTGCAACATCGTAGTCAATGGCTTCGACGGTCAGAGTCTTCGCATACCCTGAATCAGATTAATTCGGATTTCAGCAGTTATGAATATCTCTACCATCTTATCCAACCAACTGGTCTGATGTACGGTTATCCGATTCGTTTTATTGAAGAATCCCATCCAACGGCCAACGAATGGTCGGAAAAAGATAAAATTAAAGTATTACTGGCTGAAAGTTATATCAGCTGTGGGTTGTATTTTCGTCTCGATGAGTCCAGAGATATCAAAGATGCCCTGGAAAAGGTGATAGATGACATCAGGGATTATTACCGGGGTAATTATATCCTTTATAGTTCTACCCTCAAAAATCTGTTTGGTCGTCGGAAAGATACAATTTCTCAAATTGAATATGTTTTAGACCGACAGATTAGTATCAAATATGATTGGCGAAATTTCTGGACCAGCTTTTTCCATAATAGTCTTCTCTTTTTTGACCTGATCAATTTTGTTGCCTGGCTGGAAACCACTTATGACCAGGTTCCTAAAGGAGAAGCTAGTAGCCTGAAAAAGCAGAGGATGGATTTAAAGATAAATGTGTTAAAAGTAATAGCCGCTGCTGCTCACTCCGATCAAAAAGTTCATCAGGAAGAAAAAGAATTATTTAATTATTTTCTTAACTCAGCGCATCTACCTGCACACAAGAAACGTCAGGCAGAAGCTTTTCTAACCAATGGGATAGATATTAGTGAATTAGATCTTACAGGGGTGCACTCCTGGGCTATGAAAAAATATTTTCTGGAACTGGCAATCCTGACGAGCTGGGCCAACCGGGAAATTTCTGATTCGGAAAAAGACTTTTTAAGGAAATTGACAGATCTTCTCGGCTTATCAGATGAAGAATTAACTCATAGTATGGTATCGGTTGAGCAGTTTGTCATGGAATACTGGAATCAGGTTCACTATCTGCAAATCAAACAGAATTATCGTATTGTCAGTGAGAGGTTGATCATCCGGATGCGTCAGCTGGCGCGTAAAAACCAAAGGCTGATCGGTAAAGAAATTACAGAAAGCCGTGAGTTGGTGAGTTTGCTTAGGAAATCAACCACTCAAAATCTTACCCAGGAAGAAAAAGATAAAGTGAGAGAGCAGCTACTGGATATTTTAAAAGCAATTCCGGCTTTTGCTTTTTTGTTTTTGCCCGGTAGTTTCCTAACTCTCCCCATTTTACTTCGGATTATTCCTAAAAGCATTCTGTACCCAAGCTCTTTCCGGGAAAACGAGTAACTTTGGCCTTTAGCATTGATTATTATATTAAAAGATACATTTTTATGATTAAAGCCTACATTCTTACACTCTCGAATGTAGTAAGGGAAACTCCTGATGCTGTTACACTTCAATTTGAACAACCTTCTTTTGGTCGAATATGGTATTACCCTGGCCAATTCCTAACTATCAGACTTAAGGTTGAAGGAAAATATTATTTTCGTTCATATTCTATTTCGTCAGTTCCTCAGCTGGATTCTTTTGTTGGAATCACAATAAAAAGAGTTTTGGGAGGAAAGGTTTCAAATTTTATCATTGATCATCTGAAGCCGGGGCAACAGATTGAAGTACTAAATCCCCGAGGGAAGTTTTTCCTTGAACCTGGCTTGAAAAAACAACGGAATATTGTCTTCTTTGCCGGAGGGAGTGGAATCTCTCCAATTATGTCCATTCTCAGAGCGATACTTTTTCAAGAACCTCTGAGTAAAATTACACTGATATTCGCCAATCGCCGTGAGTCTGATATCATATTCAAAGATAAGTTGAGTGAACTTGCCGGTAAGTTTCCTGATAGACTCCAAATATCTCACTTTTTAAGCCAGCCTGAACTCACAACACGTATCCCTCATCATAAAGGTCGATTAAACTCACAAGCAGTAGAAGCAATTTTATTGGAAAGAAATGTATTGGAGAACGCACAATTCTTCCTCTGTGGGCCAGATTCTATGATGGAAATGGTTAGAAATACTTTGTCTGGACTTGATATTGAGAATTCAGATATTTTTCAGGAAGAATTTACGCGTGATGTAAAAGAAGAAAATAGTCTTAATAAAAAGCTTGGTCCCGCCCAAAAAGTAGAGATTGAGTTGGGACAAGAGACGTATCATGTAATGGTGCCTCCAGGCGTAACCGTTTTGGATGCCGCTCTCAGTCAGGATTTGGCTATTCCATATTCCTGCCGTAGAGGTACCTGTGCTACGTGTATGGGAAAACTCATTTCAGGAAAAGTAGACACCGTTGATGAAAGTTCCCTGCTAGAATTTGAAAAAGAACAAGGATTTGTATTAGTCTGCCAGGCTCATCCTGTAGCAAAAAACACCCGAATCAGGATGGGCTATCATTATGAAAATGAGTAATCTCATCTCCCTCATAAACCTATTATGAGAAATAATCTGGGGAAGCTTAAGAAAAACTTTTATTTTAGCGCCGATTTTTACCCCAAAGCTATTAATTTATGATCACTATACATGTTGAAGATACAAGCGGAGAAAAACGTTCTGTAGAATTTCAAGAGAATCCTTCCGGTAATTTAATGGAGGTTTTGGTAGAAGAAATTTTTGACGTACCTGCTATTTGTGGAGGGATTGCTGGCTGTGGAACTTGTCATATTTCGATAAAAACCAAAGGAGATGAACTCCTCCCTGATCCTGAAGATGATGAATCTTTCATGTTGGACACACTGGGCAACAGAGTTGAAAACAGTCGTCTTTCCTGCCAGTTAAAACTGACAAACAAATTGCATGAGGCAGAGATCAAAATTCTTGGAGATGGTTGATCCCTTAATCGAAACAAAAAAGAAGCTGCCCATTTTTTGGACAGCTTCATGAAAAACAGAATCGTACTTAATCTTTGATGCTTGTTTTGTTGTTGGACCTATAAGTC
This sequence comes from Bacteroidota bacterium, assembly GCA_020438265.1. Lineage (GTDB taxonomy): Bacteria > Bacteroidota > Bacteroidia > J057 > J057 > JAGQVA01. The sequence goes on along the minus strand of JAGQVA010000126.1, from coordinate 74 downwards.
TTAGTTGGTTTCAACTACCAGGTACTTTGTATTTTTCCAGAAATTTTTTGGATCTGTGATTTCAAGGCTTGCTA